>NZ_CAUVXP010000059.1:0-31008 GCF_963555955.1 Protofrankia sp. Cas3 | reverse complement strand
GTCGGCTGCTTGATGCCCAGGCCGCGATGGCTGGCCCGCCAGGCGGTCAGGACCGGTTCGATCAGTGCCCAGCGGTCGTCGGAGAGGTCGGAACGGTAGGTGGGTCGAGGCTGCATACCGCGGGCCTACCGGCAACTCCAGATCCTTAAAGGTGTATCCGGCCCATCATCATCCAGACTTATCGGATGAGTCACCACCAACACGAACAAGACGCCCTCTTAGAGCGCCCGGCAACAGGGACGCGGCGTCGCGGGGCTGGGGCACGCACCTCGCCTCGTTGTCGTCGGTCGACACCCAACACCTCCGGTGCCTCCCTCCTCCGCCTCGCGATCTACGCGCCCCAGCCCCGCCCCTTCATCCACGCCCCTGTTGCCGGGCCCTCTTATACGGAGCCGTATACGGCCGATCTATTGCGGCACGTGCGTGCTATGTGGGCGGGTGGAACGTGAACCTGATTCCTTCCTGCACCAGGCAGCATAGGGTCGGGGGAATGGACACGGCCGATGTGCGGCTCCTGCTGGACGCCGTGGCCGCCGGCGCGGTCAGTCCGGACGAAGCCCTGAGCCGCCTCACCGTCGGCCCGCTCGGCGACGGCACCGGCTGGACCGACCTGGGGTACGCCCGTGTCGACACCCACCGCGGCCTGCGCACCGGCGACGCGGAAGTCGTCTACGCCGCCGGCAAGACGCCGGCACAAACGGTCGGCATCGTCGCCGAGCTGCGGCGGGTGGCCGGCCCCGGCCATCCGACGCTGGTCACCCGCGCGGACGCGGCCACCGTCGCGGCGCTGCTCCTCCAGTGGCCCGAGGAGCTGACCACGTCCAGTCCGCCTGCCCCGGGTCCGGGTCCAGGTCCGGGTCCGGGTCCGGAGTCCGGGCCTTCCACCCGGCTGTCCACGGTCGTCGTCGGCCCACTGCCACCGGCCCGGGGGCGGGTCGTCGTCGTTTGCGCGGGGACGTCGGACGCGCCGGTCGCCACTGAGGCCGCGCTGACCGCCCGCGCATCCGGAGCGGGCGTTGAGACGATCACGGACGTGGGGGTCGCCGGGCTACACCGGGTGCTCGCGGTCCGCGACATCCTCGCCACCGCGGATTGTCTGGTCGTCATCGCCGGCATGGAAGGTGCCCTGCCAAGCGTCATCGGTGGGCTCGTTGGTACGCCGGTGGTCGCGGTCCCCACCAGCATCGGTTACGGCGCTTCCTTTGGCGGGCTTGCCGCTCTGCTCGGGATGCTCACATCCTGCGCACCCGGCATCGTTGTCTGCAATATCGACAACGGCTTCGGAGCGGGAATCTTCGCCGCCCGCATCGCCCGCCGAACAGCGCCCGTATCCGCACCCGCGGCACCCGCGGATCGTCCGCCGATGGGGTAGGTCATTTGGGCCGTGATGGCGACGATTTCCACCTACTGGACTGCCCGCGGACACCCGGGCGTTAGGTAGTTTTCGTTGCTATAGCGACCGTTTTGACCTACCGCTTCGCTACCGTCGGCCGCGATCGGCTGCAGGGGGCCGGGGCAGGCGGGTCCGGGGCGCGTTCCGGCGACCCCGACCACCGGACGACAGTGGACGGGTGGACGGGTGGACGGGTGGACGACAGTGGACGGGTGACTGACGCCGGAACGCACCAAGCCAACAGCGCAGCAGCGATGCCGACCGGACCGACCGGGTCTTCGCCGCCCCGCCCGGCACGGGTCGGATGGCTCGACCTGTCCAGCGGGGCGAGCGGGGACATGCTGCTTGGCGCAGTGAGCGGGGCGCTCGCAGGCACAGGTCAGCGGGCCGGCGTGATCGCCGACGCGGTCGATGCGCTTGGACTTCCAGTCCGCCTGGATGTCACCGTGACCCGCCGGGCCGGCATTGCCGCCACTCGCGTCCACGTCACCACCAATGATGTGATCGGCAGTGGCGGTACGACGCATCCGGACGGACTGCAGAGGATCGGGGCACCCGGCGGTGAGCATCTCCGCCGTACCTGGGCGGACATCCGCCTGCTACTTGCCGGCGCACCGCTCGCCGCGACGGTCCGCGAGCGTGCCCTGGCCACCTTCGCGACGCTCGCCGAGGCTGAGGCGACCGTTCACGGAATCCGCGCCGACGACGTGCACTTTCACGAGGTCGGCGCGCTGGACGCGCTCGCCGACGTGGTCGGCGTCTGCGCGGGGCTGGACGCGCTCGGCCTGGACCAGCTGGTCGCGTCCCCGATGGCGCTCGGCGGCGGCTCGGCCCGTACCGGACACGGTGTCCTGCCGATCCCCAGCCCTGCCGTCCTGGAACTCCTGCGGGCAAGCGGAATGCCGGCTCACGGTGGTCCCGTGGACCTGGAGCTGTGCACACCGACCGGAGCGGCGCTGGTGGCGACCCACGTGGACGCCTATGGCCAGCTACCGGCGATGCGGGTGGAGTCGGTCGGTGTCGGCGCCGGCCAGCGCGACATCCCGGGCCGGCCCAACGTCGTCCGGCTGGTCGTCGGGGCCGCGCCACCCGCCGGGATGTCGGCCCACGGCGCATCAGAACGAGAGCAGTCGGTGTCCGCACACGCCGCCGCTCGCATCCCCCCGGCGACCGATGAACTACTGGTCGAAACCAACGTCGACGACCTCGACCCGCGGGCCTGGCCGGAGATTCTGGCGGCACTGCTGGCGGTAGGGGCGTCCGATGCCTGGCTGACGCCCATTCTGATGAAGAAGGGACGACCTGCGCACACGCTCTCCGTGCTGGTGACGCCAGCGCGCGCGGACCCGGTCCGACAGATGATTTTTTTCCACACCCCCACCCTCGGTCTGCGCGAGACGCCCGTACACAAGCGGGCGCTTGACCGCACTTTCCGCCCGGTGAACGTCGGCGGCGAAACCATCGCCGTGAAGATCGGCATGCTCCCGGACGGTCAGGTGGTCACCGTGCAACCCGAGTGGGACGACGTGCGACGCGCCGCCGTCCGGCTGGACCGGCCGACCCGCTGGGTCCTGGCTGCCGCAGCGGCACTCGCCTCGGAAACATCATGGGCGCCGGATACGGACAGAACATACTTTACCCATCCCGGCCAGGGCACAGATGATGACAAGGTCGAGCCCGGCATGCAATCCTGAATCGCCGCGGTGGGCCGCCCTGGACGGACAGGTGGCGTCGAGCCCTGAACCGGTGATCGAATTGTCGCACTGTAAGCGCCCGGATGGACCGCGGCGGCTAGGCTGAAAGCCGGATAACCCCGACATGACGCCTGATCGTGATCGGTATCCGGCGAGGCCGTGACTGAGCGGGAGCATGAACGGAGACATCGACATCGACGCCCGAACGGACATGCCTGACGCCGATCGCGCTCCGGCGGAAGATCGCGGCGCACGCCAGTCGATGCAGTCGCCGGCACCTTCCCATCTTCCGCCGAGCTCGACCGAGCCGAACAACGACGACCCGTATTCCTCGTTCCAGGCCTGGCCCGCTCAGTTCCCACCACCGGTGCCACCGCCCGGTGGTGAGCGCACATTCGACCCGCTGACGAGCTCCTGGCCGGGCGCTTCGGGTGAACCGCCGGCCGTGCCACCGATCGCCCGGCCGTGGACCGAAAGGTCGACCTACGACCCGCTGTTCGACCGCGACCCGTTTCCCGGCGGTTACCGGGGTCCTGGCGGCTACCCAAGCCACGTCGCGCCGATTCCGCCCCCGCCGTCCGAACCTCGGCTGTCCGCCACTCCACTGCGGCACGAGGAACGCCCGAGCACCGACCAGAACGGCAACGGACCCACCACCGCACCACCAGCGGGATCCGCACCACCGGCAGGATCCGCACCGGGCCTCCAGCGGTCCGGCTCCGAAGGCGCCACGCTCCGACCGGCACCGCTTTACCCGGACGACTCCTACCCGCCGGCGTTCGACTCCACCGATCCGCTCGGCGTCTCCGCCGACGTCGCGGACACCGCGTTCGAGGTGCCGCCACGCCCGCCGGTCTCGGCGGACTACCCGCCACCGCCACCGCTGCAACCGTCACTCCAACCGTCGCCGCCGCAACTGCCGCCGGCGGCCGAGCAGGCGCCGGATTCGTCCACGGCACCGATCGCAGCGGCGCCCGCCCCGGACCTGCCGCCCTACCGGAACAGCGGTCGTGCAGATGAGGGACAGCTCGGCGGTCCGCGCCCCGGCGCACCGCAACCGCCGGTGCCGTACCCGGGTGGCTCCTACCCGGATAATCCCTACCCCAGCACCGAGTACCCGGCGCCAGCACCGGAGATCCGGCCGTCCGGCCACGACGGGGCAGCCGACGTCACCCGTGCGCCCGGCAGACTCATGACCAGCGCGCTGCTACCCGCCCAGCCGGACACCGCGTCCGGAGGCTGGCGAAAACTGGTCTTCAGGGCGTCCGGAGGAGCGATCAATCCTGGGCCGTCCGCCGACGAGGCCCGCCATCGGCGCCTGGTCGCGCACATCCGCACCCCCTTGTACGACTGCCACCGGGTCGCGGTCATGTCGCTCAAGGGCGGTGTCGGCAAGACCACCACGACCGTGGCCCTCGGGTCGACCCTGGCGAGTCTGCGTGGGGACCGCGTGGTGGCGATCGACGCGAACCCCGACCGCGGGACGCTCGGTGCCAAGGTACCGCGAACAACCACGAACACCGTGCGCGATCTACTCGACAATGCAGCCTCGCTACACCGTTATGTGGACGTTCGTCGGTACCTGTCACAGGCCGACAGCCGCCTGGAGGTGCTCGCGTCCGCGAACGATCCCGAGATCTCGCAGGCGTTCGCCGACACCGACTACCTCGCTGTCGACGACATCCTGCAGCGGCACTACTCGATTCTGCTGACCGACTGCGGCACCGGGATTCTGCACAGCGCCATGCCCGCGGTCCTCAAACTCGCCGACACACTGGTGATTGTCAGCAGTTCCAGCGCGGATGGCGGTTCGTCGGCCAGTGCCACGCTGGACTGGCTGGACGCACACGGGTACGCCGCCCAGGTGCGAGAGGCGGTGACGGTCATCTCGACATTCCCGGTGAATGGCGAGTCGGTGGATATGAACACGCTCGAACAGCATTTCGCCGCCCGTACCCGGCGAGTCGTTCAGGTACCCTACGATCCCCATCTCGCCATCGGCGGACGTATCACGTTGGAAGGGCTGAGAAAAGCGACGAGGCAGGCGTTTCTCGAAATCGCCGGTGCCGTCGCCGAACGGTTCGGTTCTCCCCTGACAGACGGGGATCCCGAGCGTTTCGGCGGGTTACCACCCGGGGTTTAGGGCCTGTCCGGGCACCACTCAGCGGGCCAGGGCGCCGGTCACGGCCCGGACGCCGGGGCGCCGCAGCTGCCTGGCCACTGTCGTACGGCCGTCCACGATCCGCCCGAACAGTCCGAAGGTACCGGGCATGCAGGTCAGCAACGCGTGCAGCAGCCCGGGATGGTGTGCATAAACCGCCTGTAGCTTGCGGCCGGCGTCCATTTCGGGGCCGAGCACCGCTTCAATGCGCCTGGGGTACTCCGCGAGCGCGGACAGATCACCGACAGCGGCTCGGGCCGCGGCCTCCCCCGCGAGACGCCCCGAGCGCAATGCGAACGAGATCCCCTCGCGCGTCCACGGGTCGAGCAGACCCGCCGCGTCGCCGGCGACCAGCACCCTGCCCCGGCGCAGTGGCGAACCCGCAGCCCGTACCCTCGTCAGATGCCCGGAGTCGTGCAACGGTGTCACCGAACCCAGACCGAGCCGGCGCACCAGATCGCCGTAGTAGGAACGCAGCGCATCGCCGTCTGCCCGTGAACCGATCACACCGACGGTGAGCACCTCGCTCTTTGGGAACAGCCAGGCGTATGAACCGGGGACCGGACCCCAGTCGAGCAGCATCCGGCCGCCCCAGCGCCGTGCGGTCGGTGCGCTCACCGGGAACTCACCTTCCAAGCCGACGTCCACTTGGTCACACCGGACGCCGACGTGGGCGCCCGTCCGCCCGGACGCGCCATCTGCGCCGACGACGACCCGGGCGCGTATCTCCCGCCCGCCCCGCACCGTCACCACGACGCAACCATCCCGCGTCTGCCTGATCTCCGTGCTCCCCCTGATCTCCGTGCTCCCCCTGCTCTCCCTGGCCTCCCTGGCCTCCCTGACCGCCTGGACCTCGTTGCTGTCCGGTCCGCCCGGTCCGGTGGCTGGTCCGGTTACTTCGCGCAGGCCGGTGACGTGGACTCCGGTCCGCAGGCCCGCACCGGCAGCGCAGGCCGAGTGCACCAGCGCCCGGTCGAACTCCGAACGCATCACCATTGACAGCATCGGTCGACCTGGCCGGCGCCTGGTCCGCGCCAGCCGGCCGTCCAGGGACACGGTGAGCTGGTCGATGCTCGCGTGGACCAGGCCCGAAAGGTCGATACCGGCATGGTCGACCGCCAGACCGACCAGGCCGCCGCCACAGGTCTTGTACCTGGGCAGCTCGGCCCGTTCAAGCATGCAGACGGTGACACCGGCCCGGGCCGCCGCCCGAGCTGCGCTTGCTCCCGCCGGACCGGCGCCGATCACGACCACATCGAACATCTCGCCAGGAGCGTCCGACCGGCCAGCCATGTCTACCGGCATATCAGCGCAGGGTGAGGGTCCGGCCCACGACGCCGGCACGCATCCGGCGTTGCGACGCATCCAGCGGAGTCCGGTCGGCAACCGCACGCTCCAACCGGGCACGCAGCTCCGTCGCCGGTTCCTCGCAGCTGTCCGCGTCAGCGCCCGGCGCGAGGTCCCAGACCGGAACGACCAGACCGTCCGCCCGGAAGGAGCCGACGAAACGGGACCCGACACCGACCGTAAGATCACCAACGGCGGCCAGCCGCGCGAGGGCGTCGAGCAGGGGTTCCTCGTCGTACGCCTGAACCCACCGCAGGTGCGTCCGCTCCCCCGGACTGCACCAGTAGGCCGCGTCGACCGAGGTCAACCGGACGGTCGGAACGACGGCCGCGTTCGCCCGCTCCAAGGCGGCGGCGACCTCCGGAGCGGGACCGGTACCGTCCTCGGACGGCGGGATCCACCAGGTGAATCCGGAGTGGACCGTGATGTCCAGCGGGGCCGGATCGAGGATGTCCAGCAGCGTTGGGCCGGCCCGGCCGTCGTCGCCACGGGCGCTGCCCGCCGCTGTCTGCCGGGGGATGACCGGAGCCCCGGGCTCGGCGGCAAGAGCCGCGAGCAGCGCCCGCGCAACGTCAACGCTCGCATCGTCGCTGGGCACGCCCGTCTGCATGGCCAGGAGGATCTCGCCGCTCTCCCGGACGATTGCAGGCACTGCCTGCGGCAGCATCGTGCCGAGCAGAACCGCACGGTCGCCATGTTCGGGATGTTCCGCCAGGTAGCTGGCGGAGAGCTTCAGCGGGGCTGTCGCGCTGGGCACCAACTCGCGCAGGGCCACCAGATCGGGTTCGTCGACCCGGCCCGCAAAGGGACGCAGGACGGGCGCGGACCGCCGCCGCACGCCATGACATGCCTTGTAGCGACGCCCTGACCCACACGGGCACGGCGACCGCGGCCCGACGGCGGGAACATCTGCCTCGTCCGTCCCGAAGACGCCCGGAGCCGACCCGGACGCGGCCAAGCCGACCTCGTCGGACGAGCCGGACCCGGACGAGACGGATCCGGAATGAGACGGCACGGGGCGGCGGACGGTCTGTCGGCGGGCGATCGGGTGCTCCTCGGCTTGACGGATCAGGTTGACGGATCAGGTTGACGGACGGCTGGTACGCGCAAGGCTAATACCTGCGACCGACAACTCCCGCCAACCCACCCACGTGACCGTCCGCTTGTACCGGACCTGCTACGCGCAGGTGCGGAACCGGGCTCCACCAGCCGGGACCGGACCGGCGGGCGTGCGAAAAACCAAGATCGCACACCCTTTGGCCAGGCCACCCGCAAGGGGCCTCCGGGCGTGCGAAAAACCAAGATCGCACACCCTTTGGCCAGGCGGGACGCCGAAGCAGGTTAGCCATCACTCGCCGGGGTAGGACTCGGACATGGAGATCAAATTTTCGCTGTCGCTTCCCCGGGACGAGATCTCCATTCCTATTGTCCGCCGGATGTGCACGCAGTCACTGAAGGTTCTCGGCGCGCATCAGGAGTGCGTCGACGACGTGGAACTCGCGCTTACCGAGGCATGTGCCAACGTGCTGAAGCACGCCCAGGCGTATGACTGGTACGAGGTCTCGGTCAACGTCGACAACCAGGTGGCCGCCATCGAGGTGCTGGACAACGGAGGTGGCTTCGACGTCTTCCAGATTGACGCCATGATTCTCGAGGCATCCGCCGATGACACGATCTGCGAAGACGGCCGTGGTATCTATGTCATGCACGAGCTCATGGACAGCGTCCAGTTCGATATTGTGGACGGGCCGCATCCCGGCATCCGGGTTCATCTGGAAAAACTGCTGCAGTGGGATGAAAGCGCACCCGCCACCCGGCTCGAACGCGCCCCGGCTCACTGCGGGTCCTGACCGGCCGGGTCCTGATCGCGTGGCCGCCGCTTGATCGCCGGTAGGCTGACCGCATGAGCGGTGGCCAGCACGAAACAGTCGGCGGGGCACCATCGGTAGCACGCCGGATCGGCGTGGTGACATTTCCCGGCTCGCTGGATGACAGGGACGCCGCTCGCGCGGTCGGTCTCGGCGGCGGCGAGGCCGTTGCGCTCTGGCACGGTGACACCGAGCTGGCCGGGGTGGACGCGGTGGTGCTGCCCGGCGGGTTCTCCTACGGCGATTATCTGCGCGCCGGGGCGATAGCCCGTTTCTCCCCCATGGTCGGCGCGGTCGTGGACGCGGCCCGTGACGGGTTGCCCGTCCTCGGGATCTGCAACGGATTTCAGGTGCTGTGTGAGGCCGGACTGCTGCCCGGGGCACTCACCCGTAACGTCGGCCTCCATTTCGTCTGCCGGGACCAGCGGCTGCGGGTGGAAAACGCCTCGACCGCGTGGACCTCGGAGTACACGGCCGGCGCGGAGGTTGTTATTCCCGTAAAACATGGCGAGGGCCGCTATGTGGTGAATCCGGCGACACTGGCCCAACTCGAACATGACGACCTGGTGGTTGCCCGCTATCTCGGCGGGAACCCGAACGGATCGGTCGCCGACATAGCCGGCGTCTGCAATGCCGGACGCACGGTTGTCGGGTTGATGCCACATCCCGAGCACGCCGTCGAGCCGCTGACCGGCCCGGGATCGGACGGCCTGGCCATGTTCCGGTCGGTGACATCCGGCGTTCTCGCCGTCTGATCGACTCCCGGCGCGACCGGCCGAAGGGTGCGCGATCATGCCTTTCGCGCGCACCCGGAGGCCCTCAAACGGCCAGTCCGTCCAGTCCGGCCAGTCCGGCCACATCGGCTATATCCGCCTCGACGGAGCGGCGCAGGGCCGCGTGCAGGGACGCGGGCGTGAGTACGCCGACGTAGTCGTCCCGGTCGTAGACGGCAATGCGGGCGGCGTCGTCGCCCAGGAGCACGGCGAACGCGTCCTTCAGAGAGGCGCCCAGCTCCACCCAACCGGCGAGCGGACGCAGCGCTGCCGCGCTCGCGACCGGACCATGCCCGGCCAGCTCCCCGGCCTCGACCCACCCGCGCACCTCCCCGGACGCCGGGTCGACGACGACCGCCCAGCCGGCGCCGTCCGTGCTGACCCGCACCCGGCTACCCTCGCCGGACCCACCCGACCCACCCGACCCACCCGACCCACCGGAACGAGCGGACCCACCGGAACGAGCGGAACGAGCGGACCCGCCCGGCACGTGCCGGGCGATCGCCTGCAGTGTCTCGGCCGCCGACGTATCCATCCGCACCACCGGTGGGTGTTCGGTGTCGGCCACCCCCAGCGGGGTGACCGCGAGCCGACGCAGCGACCGGTCGAAGCCGGTGAGATCCGCGACGAACGGCGTGGCCGGCGCTCCCAGGACGCGGGTGGCAGCGGCGTACTGCTCAAGTAGACCGCCGGGGCGGAACACCGCGATCCGGTCCGCGAGGTGCACGGCCTCGTCCAGGTCGGGCGTGACGAAGATGATCGTCTTGCCGATATCCCGGTGCAGCAGAACGAGATCGGTACGCAGCCGCTCACAGGCCATCGGGTCCAAGGCCGAGCACGGCTCGTCCATCAGCAGTACCAGCGGGTCGGCGGCGAGTGCGCGGGCAATACCGGCCCGTTGCCGTTGCTCGGCGGAGAGTTCATGCGGGTAACGGTCGCCGACGACCGCTGGATCAAGCCCAAGCAGTTCGAGCAGCTCCTGCCCGCGGTCGTGAACCCGCGGCCGCGCCCAGCGCAGCAGTCTGGGAACCGTTTCGACATTTGCCCGGACGGTCAGGTGCGGGAACAGGCCGACGCTCGCGGCGACATGACCGATGCGCCGGCGCAGCGTGACCGGATCCACGCGGGCAACATCCTCGCCGGCCACGACGATCTGACCGGACGTCGGCTCGATCATCATGTTGATGAGATTAATGATTGTGGTCTTGCCGCACCCGGACGGCCCGAGCAGGCAGATGAAATCACCCTCGGCCACGTCGAGATCGAGATTCGTAACAGCGACCGTCCCGTCCAGGTGACGCTTCTGGACGCCCCGAAGCGAAATCATCGGCTCAGTCGCCATCGACTCCGACCAACCCCTCCCGCACCGATTGCGATCATTCCGACCGTGGAACCCACAGCGCCGTCGTTTGTGTTTCATAACTTTTCTATCGGATTATCCGGTCAGTATCGACTTATCCCGGTAACGTCGCCGTGTGAGCACAATCTCGCAGACCGCCTCGTGGCTTGGCGACAGCGCCAACTGGAACGGCGACAACGGCGTCACCCGGCGCCTCATCGAACACCTGACGGTGACTGCCGCGTCCGTGGGGATTGCGTGCGCCCTCGCGCTACCGATCGGGGTGTGGCTCGGGCACGTCGGGCGAGGCCGCATACTCGCTGTCGGCGGCTCCGCGGTTGAACAGGCGGTGCCGGCATTCGCCGTGCTCGTGCTGTTGGCCGTCGGGCCGCTCGGCTTCGGCAACACCGCGGCCACGGTCGCGCTGACCCTCATCGCGGTACCACCGCTGCTGTCCACTGCCTACATCGGTGTGCGCGATGTTGACAGGGCGGTGACACAGGCCGCGGTCGGGATGGGCATGTCCGGTGGTCAGGTGGTGCGGCAGGTGGAGCTACCGCTGGCCGCACCACTGCTGCTGGTAGGCCTGCGGACGGCGGCGGCCCGGGTCATCGCCACCGCCACGGTCGCCGCCCTTGTCGGCGGCGGCGGGCTTGGCCGACTCGTGCTGGACGGTCTGGCCCACCACGACGACGCGCAGGCCGTTGGCGGCACGGTGCTGGTCGTGGCGCTGGCCCTGATCGTCCAGGGCCTGCTGCTCTGCCTCGGCCGGCTGGTGACGCCCGCTGGCTGCGGGCCCAGCCGCCTGCATCCCCGCTGGTGATCAACGGGACGCATAGTCGAGTGTGAACGAACGCTCGTCAAACGCGTGCGGCCGGCCGCCAGCGGGTACTCCTCGGCACGCAGGTGGGTACCCGGATCGAGGAGGGCTGGAACGTGGTGCAGAAGCTTCCGCAACCGCCGGACCATGAGGATTCCGCGGAAACATCGCCACCGCAATCGCCTACTTACGGCCTTCGCCCCAGCCTGCCCTTTCCGACCGGGCACGCGCGCTCAGCGGCGGATCGCCAGTCGGTACTTCTCCCACTGCCGCTTGTCGTCGGAGAAAAAGTACTCCAGGAGATCGTGTAGGTAGCCCGGGTCGGGTGCATGCCTCGACGGCGGCATGTACTGCTTCACACGAAAAACTCCGAACCCGACATTGTACATCGTATACAGACCCAACTTCAGTCTGTCGAGTTCCTCTAGAACACGGTCGGACACCGGATTGTCCTCGTCTTCTTCAGAAGCCGTCTCGACAACGAGGCTCGGGCAGTGCGCCCAACGCCCATGGGCTGCTGCCTCATACAGCGACTCCAGCCGATTGGCCTCGGCCGACCGTTTGATTTCAAAGGATGAAATCGTGAGGACGACGTCGGGCAGGAGATACGAGCTCCAGACTTCGACCGCCGCGACGTCCGGCCGGGACCACTGACCGCTGGCCCGTACCCGCCTGCGCGCGGAAGCGGTCTCACGGATGTGGCTGAAGGTGAGACCAGCCGTGTCGATCTCACTCTGGTACCAGTCGACGAAGGGCTGATACAGCTCGGACTCCCGGCGTACCAGCTGGCCAGGGCCGGCAGCGGCGAATCCCGCGTCGGCTATGTGCGTTTCCAACACCTCGTCGTCCGGCGTCTGGAGCACATCGTCTGCGCGAGCGATCGTACCCCCACGGCCTCGCCCAAGCCGGACGAGACCGGCCGTCTTGAGCTCATCCAACGCCAGTCGATAACGGTCGTTCGTGATTCTCACAGCGCTGCGCAGCCGAAGGCCGCCGACGGGAGTGCCGTCCGGCGGAAGCTGGTCGAAGACCACAAGCGCATCGCGAGAAGCTTTCGGTGGAGTCCGGTCACTCGGGGCCCTGCGGATCCGCCGCCCTTCCACAATCGCCATACCCGCGAGAACAAGCTCCGCCACCGCCTCGTCGAACTGCGCATCCTCCATACGGAGCCGCTTCCGCAATGCACCGCAGTTCGACGGTGCCGGCCCGATCTCGGTATAGAGTTCCGCCGCCGCTCTGGAAAGTGCCATCGTCCCCTCGCCGTCAGCCAGCCACCATGAGAGCGCTTTTTCTGCGCTATGACAGGCATATCCGATACGGGACGAGCACAGGAGTCATTTCTGACCTAATCACATCCGCCGCGGCGAGGTTTGAACCGCGCCCGAAGACGACGCGTTCCGCCGGATCGGTCTGGTGGTGCCGGCCGAGAGCACGGGCGGTAGGTCATTGCGGTCACCGGAGCGGCAGTTTCCACTTACGGCCAACGGCCAAGAAACCGTACGGTAGGTCATTGCGGTCACGGGAACGGCAGTTTCCACCTACGGCCGACAGCCGTCATCCCCGGGGGATCCGGTACCCGGCTGGGATCCCCCGGAACACCGCTGGTCCCGAACGGTCAGTCCCGAATCTGGGCGTCGGAGGTGTAGGAGGCGTCGAGTTGCCGGTTGAGGTTGACCGCGGCGTTGATCAGCGCGAGGTGCGTGAAGGCCTGCGGGAAGTTACCGAGCTGCTCGCCGGTCAGGCCGATCTCCTCGGAATACAGACCCAGCGGATTGGCATAGGTGTGCATCTTCTCGAAGATGAGCCCGGCCTCCTCCAGCCGGCCCGATCGGGCCAACGCGTCGACGTACCAGAACGTGCACAGAGAGAAGGTGCCCTCCGAACCGCGGAGCCCGTCCGGGGATGCTTCCGGGTTGTACCGGTAGACCAGGCTGTCAGAAACCAGTTCGGAGTCCATCGCGTTCAAGGTGGACAACCACATCGGGTCGTCGGGGACGACGAAACCGACCTGGACCATGCGCAGCAGGGAGGCGTCCAGCACGTCGGTGTCATAGTGCTGGACGAAGGCCTGCCGCTTGTCGTTCCAGCCCCGGTCCATGACCTGGCGGTAGACGCGGTCACGTTCGGTGGCCCACCGCTGGAGCTTGCCCGGCCGGGCCCGCTCGGCCGCGAGCCGGATGGCGCGGTCGAAGGCGGCCCAGGAGTTGATCCGGCCGTAGGTGAAGTTCTGCCGGCCGCCGCGGGTTTCCCAGATGCCTTCCTCGGGGGAGTCCCAGTGGTCGCACAGCCAGTCCAGCATGTCGACCACGCGGTTCCACCGGGCGTGGCCGAGGGCGACACCGTGACGGTCCGCGAAGTAGATCGAGTCCATCGCCTCGCCGTAGATGTCGAGCTGGAGCTGGTCGGACGCGCCGTTGCCGATCCGCACCGGCGCCGAGCCCATGTAACCCTCGAAGTGGTCGAGGGTCTCCTCACTCAGGTCGGACGACCCGTCCACCCGGTACATGATCTTCAAGGGTCCGGAGGTGTCACCGGCCTGCTCCTCGATCCGGTTGGCCAGCCACCCGACAAAGCTGCGTGCCTCCTCGACGTAGCCCAGTCCCAACAGCGCGTACACCGAGAACGACGCGTCGCGGATCCAGGTGAACCGGTAGTCCCAGTTGCGCTCGCCGCCGATCTGTTCGGGCAGCCCGGCGGTGGGCGCTGCCACCACCGCACCGCTGGGGGCGTAGGTCATGAGCTTCAGCGTCATCGCCGAGCGGCGGACCTGCTCGCGCCACCGGCCGGTGTAGGTCGACCGGGCCAGCCAGCGCCGCCAGTACCGCACCGTGTCGTCGAGCAGGGAGATGATCTCGTCCCGGGCGAGCCGGTGCGGCGGGTCGCCGTCCCCGGTCTCCATCATCACGGCCCCGACCTGGCCGGCCTTCAGCGTCGCCGTGCCGCGGATGCCGTCACCGCGCGGATCGGTGATCCGTTCCGCCCCGTCCCAGCTGACGGTCCTGGCCGGGTGCAGGGTGATGCGCTGGTCCCCGGCGCGGAAGATCGCACCGTCGCCGGTCACCTCCACGGTGTGGCTGGCGCGGCCGTAGTCGAAACGTGGCGTGAACTCGACCGCGAAACGCATCTCCCCCCGCACGACCCGCAGGACCCGGACCAACCGGTGCCGGTCGGTGGGCCGGGTCGTGTCCGCGATGGGCATGAAGTCCAGGAGTTCACCCACGCCGCCGGCCGTCAGGAAGCGGGTGATAAGAACCGCGGTGTCGGGCAGGTACAACTGCCGCGACACATAGCCCGACTCCGTCGGCGCAATCGTGAAGTGGCCGCCGCGTTCCCGGTCCAGCAGGGATGCGAAGATACTCGGCGAATCGAACCGGGGCGCGCAGAACCAGTCGATCTCGCCGTCCTTCGTCACCAGCGCCGCGGTCTGGAGATCCCCGATCAACCCGTGGTCAGAAATCTGCGGATAGTCCATCTCTCCCCCTATGGTTCTGCTCGGCAGCGGTTCCCTGCTCGGCAGCGGTTTCTGCCGCCTCGCGGCTTGTGGTGTCCGGCGTGGACGCCCATCGTGGGCCGGTGGTCGGGCACGCAGCCAGCCGTCTCCCCGCGGTGAAGCAGCCCGATCGGGCGATGTCGATTCAAGGAGAACCGGTCGGTTGGTCGATACGTCGATACGTCGATACGTCGATACGTCGATACGTCGTCCTGCGCGCAAGCGCCCACGGCTGGCGCAGCGACCTGCCTCGCGTGAACTGCCAGCCCCGGCGACCGGGATATCCATCGTCAGAAACTGGGCTGCCCGACGGTCAGGCGTCCAAACCGTCCGAGCGTGACGGATCACCCACGGGCGGGGGTGATTGGTATCGGTCCGGACTGAGATCGGCAGATCGAGACACGAACTCAGGTGGTTGCGGCGCCGAAGATACCGGGCAGGGTGGACGAGTGGGCGACCCGCAGTTCGTCGAGGCTGACGGCAAAGGCGTCCTGGACGTCGATGATGTCGCCGTCCACCACACCGATACGCCGGCACGGCAGTCCGCGGGCACCGCACATGTCGGTGAACCGCAGCTCCTCCGATCGGGAGACGGCCACCACCGCCCGACCCGCCGACTCGCTGAACAGCTCGGTGAACACGTCCGCATCGCGGGGGAAAACGATGCGGGCGCCACGCCCACCACGCAGGCAGGACTCGACCAGTGCCGATGCCAGGCCGCCGTCGGACAGGTCGTGCGCCGCGGTCAGCATGCCGTCGCGGGAACCCGAAACCAGGATCTGGGCGAGCAGCTTCTCCGCGGCGAGGTCGACCACGGGCGGCTGCCCGCCCAGGTGCCGATGCGCCACCCACGCCCACTCGGACCCGCCGAACTCCGGGCGGGTCTCGCCGAGCAACAACAGCGAGTCACCGTCATCGGTGAAGCCGATCGCGACGCGCCGCGCCACATCGTCGAAGAGGCCCAGGACACCGACCACCGGAGTCGGGTTGATCGGCATCGATCCGGTCTGGTTGTAGAAAGATACGTTACCGCCGGTCACAGGCAGGCCGAGCTGGCGGCAGGCGTCCGCGAGCCCCCGGGTCGTCTCGGCAAACTGCCACATGACCTCCGGATCCTCGGGCGAACCGAAGTTCAGGCAGTTCGTGACGGCGATCGGCACGGCCCCGGTCGCGGCCACATTGCGGCATGCTTCGGCGAGTGCGAGCTGCGCACCTGCGAACGGGTCGAGCCTGGCATACCGACCGTTACCATCTGTCGCCAGCGCGATGCCGAGGCCGGTCTCGTCGGAGAGCCTGACCACGCCGGCATCCTCGGGCTGTGCGAGCACGGTGTTGGCCTGCACATACCGGTCGTACTGGTCGGTCACCCACGCTTTCGAACACAGATTCGGCGAGGCGATCATGGTCAGCAACGTTGCGCGCAGGTCGTCGCCGCTGGTCGGGCGCGGCAACGCCGCCGGGTCGTCGGCCCGCAGCCCGTCCAGGTCCGCAGGCCTGCGCATCGGCCGGTCGTACACCGGCCCGTCGTCGGCGAGCGAGCCGGGCGGCACGTCGACGACGACCTCACCATGCCACCGGATGACAAGACGACCGCTGTCGGTGACCGTTCCAATCCGGGTGGCCAGCACGCCCCAGCGTTCGGCGACCGCGAGCACCTGGGGCACTGCGTCCGGCGTGACGATCGCGAGCATCCGCTCCTGGGACTCGCTCGCCAGGATCTCGTGCGGCACCATCGAGGCCTCCCGCAGCGGGACGAGGTCGAGGTCGACCGTCATCCCACCGGGGCCACCGGTGGCCAGGCCTGCGGCGGTCGTCTCGGTCAGCGCACAGGTCAGCCCCGCGCCGCCGAGGTCCTGGATGGCGACGACAAGTCCGCGCTCGAACAGCTCCAGGCAGGATTCGATGAGAATCTTCTCGGTGAACGGGTCGCCGACCTGCACCGCTGGTCGGCGCGCCGGTCCGCCACCCTCGTCGAAGGTCGCCGACGCCAGCACCGACACCCCGCCGATGCCGTCCCGGCCGGTCTTCGCACCGAGCAGGACGACCGCGTTGCCGACTCCGGTCGCAGCCGAAGTCTGTACCCGTCCGACCGGCATCACCCCCACGCACAAGGCGTTGACCAGCGGGTTCCCCAGATACGACGGATCGAAGACGACTTCCCCGCCGATCGTCGGCAGGCCCAGGCAGTTGCCGTAGCCGCCGATGCCCGCGACCACCCCGGGCAGCATCCGCGCCGTGTCGGGTGCGTCGGCATCGCCGAACCGGAGCGGGTCCAGGACGGCGATCGGCCGGGCGCCCATAGTCAGGATGTCGCGGACAATCCCGCCGACGCCGGTCGCCGCACCCTGGTAGGGCTCGACGAAACTCGGGTGATTATGTGATTCGATCTTGAATGTGACGGCGAGGCCCTCACCGACAGCAACCACCCCGGCGTTCTCGCCCATCCCGACGAGCATGCGCCCACCGGCCGGTATGTCACGGAACCGCCGTAGGTGCACCTTGGACGACTTATACGAACAGTGTTCACTCCACATCACCGAGTACATGGCAAGCTCGGCATCGGACGGCAACCGACCGAGGGTGGAGATGATCCGGGCGTACTCGTCGTCGGTGAGACCGAGTTCCCTGTGGGGCTGGGCGGCGTCTGGCTGGGCGGCGTCTGGCTGGGCGGCGTCTGGCTGGGCGGCGTCTGGCTGGGCGGCATGGGGTCCGGCGGCGTCGGGCGCGGACGGGGCAGTGGGTACGGTCGGTGTGCCGGTCACGTCATCCATCTTCCCGGACGTTTCGGTCTCGACAACCCGGCCTCGACAACCCGACGACGGCGACCCCACCGTGGCGATCCAACCGGCCGTCAGGAGTGGCCGTAAGGCTCCGGGCCTGCCGCGTCACCGGCGAGTGCGTCGGCGCCGTCGTCTGGAACCGAGCCAGGCGGGTGCGCCGATATGCTGACGAATTCCAGGTCGGACGATTCCAGGTCGGACGGATCGTCGTCGTATACAACTGCCTCGGGATGCGCGGAGGGAGCGACCATCGCCTCCGAGTGGGCGCCACAACCATGATCGAAAGTAGTCACCCGAGCGTCGTCCGGGGCCATCTCGTTCGCACACACCCCGAACAGGCGGCCGAGGATCCCGGCCAGACGCACGTGAAAGCCACATGTCTGACAGGTCGCGGGAGCGACCCGGGCAATCGACGCCTCCGGACCGGAGTCGCCCGCATACCAACGGGTCGCAGCTTCGTCACGTCCCTCCACGGACAGCAGCCGGGGACGACCGAACCCGAGCTCATGCCAGGCATCGGTGTCGACGAACTCCTCGACATCACCAAGACGCAGGGTGAGGCGCGGATCGTCCACGGCGGTCGGCAGCAGGTCTCCGACTCCGACGTCGCCCGGGCGCAGCCGCTGGGACCACGGCACCCACTGTGGAGCGGTCATGGCGCCGTCGCCGGGCAACAGCACGACATCATCCACGGTGACCTTCCGCAACCGCGATGCGCGGCTCACGACCACCGTCCACACCCAACCGGGATAGGCGCGCGCCGTACACGCGAAGCGGTGCAGCACAAGGCGTTCGTCCTCGGCCTCGACGCCGAGGTGCTCGCCGACAAGGCCCGGATCATCGGCCTCGGTGGCCGCGGCCGCCCGGGCCTCCTCGACGGCTGCGGCACACGCGGTGTCCAGCGCGGGCGGCTTGGGCCCCTTGGCCGCACGCGGCGCCCGTGGTGTTCCCGGTGTTCGGGGTGTCCGGGGCGCCTTCGACGCGGGTGAGCGGGCGGTCCGGGTCGTCCGGGTCGCAGACTCGGACGCCGGGGGACCGGGCGCACTCCCGTCCGAGATGGTCGTTTCCGAGCTCGACGTTTCCTGGTTGGACGATCCAGAGTCGGACGATGTTGGCACTACCGCCGGGTCAAGCTGCACATCCTGAGCCTCCACGCACGTATTGTCGCCTACAGGTTCCGGAACTGTGCTGCGTGGTCGCGGTGGCCCTCCTGGGGAGAGGGGACACTCAGGATGGTGAACGTGGGCAGTGGTGTCGCCAAAGGGATCCGCAGGCTGCGCGCGTCCGGCCGCAGAGGTGGTGCCGAGCAGTCGGGGCTCGCGGCCCTCACCGAGCTTTCCTTCGTCAACGCGGCGGGCGACGCGCTGGTGACCGTGACGCTGGCCGGATCGCTCTTCTTCGCGGTGCCGACGAGCGAGGCCCGGTCGAAGGTCGCCATGTACCTGTTGATCACCATGGTGCCGTTCGCCCTGCTGGCACCGGTGATCGGCCCGGTCCTGGACCGGTTCGCCCATGGTCGCCGTACCGCGCTGGCCGCAATCTGCCTGGCCCGCGGCATGCTTGCCTGGCAGCTCGCCGGCTCCCTCAACCACGGTGTGGCCGTCTTTCCCCTCGCGCTCGGCCTGCTCATGCTGTCGCGGGCGTTCGGAGTGGCCCGCAGCGCGGTCATCCCGCGCGTCACACCCCAGAATCTGTCCCTCGTAAAGATCAATTCCCGAATCTCGTTGGTGAACATCGCAGCGGGATCCGCGATCGCCCCGGTCGGCCTGGCCATCGCCAAGATTCCCTACGTCGGCTACCCGTGGGTGCTGCGGGCCTGCGCAATCGTCTACATGACAGGCGTCCTGCTGGCGTTCAACCTACCCAAACACGTCGACTCCGCCGCAGGTGAAAAACGCGCCTTCGTACTAGGGGCCATCGTCAACCACCGGGACATGGCCGGCCGTCTGCTGCGCGCCATGGGCGGGCTGCCGGTCGCGCTTCGCGCCTCCCTGGTGCTGCGCGGCCTGGTCGGATTCCTCACCTTCTATCTGGCGTTTCTGCTGCGGACGAGCCACGACACCAAACTCTGGCTCGGTGCGCTGGCGATCTGTGCGGGTGTGGGCAGCGGCCTGGGTGTCTTCATCGGCGGGCGGCTGGGCCGCCGGCGGCCTGAGGCGCTGCTGATGCTGTCACTGCTGATGGCATCAGGGGGCTGCCTCGGCGCCGCCGTCGACTACACAAGGCTCACATCGCTGCTGGCGGCCCTGCTGGTGACGATGGCCGGTGCGATGGGGAAGCTCGGTCTGGACGCGATCCTCCAACGGGACATCGCCGAGGACACCCGGAACTCCGCGTTCGCCCGCTCAGAAACCGCGATTCAGCTCGCATGGGTTGCCGGCGCCGGGATCGGCCTGATCGAGATGCCGGGGACGCTCGGCTTCGCCGTGGCGTCCGCGGCGGTGCTGTTCACGATGTTCGTGGAGACCAGGGCACTGCACCGGTCACGGGCAGCGGCCCGCGTCCGTCGAGGGCGACCGGAGGCCGCGGCCTGGGCCGAGCCGGGCGCCGGGGGAACCCTCGCGCTCGGGCACCCGGCGATCCGCCCGGAAACGGCGGTGCTACCGGACACCGCAGTGCTCCAGAAAACGGCGGTGCTACCGGACACGGCGGTGCTCCAGAAAACCGCGGTCCTCCCGGATCGTGGGACGCGGCCCGGCCTGCTGAGACCGAGAACCCACCCCCCGGATCGCGATCCGGGCGGCATCTGAGCGGCCCTGAACGATAACCTCCGACCGTGTCCGTATCTCGGCTACTCTCCCGCATCCGGTGGCAACGCCTGGCTGTGCTCCCTGTCCTCGGCGCGCTCGTCGGGGTACTCGCCGGCTGCGACCAACCGACGCCGCTGGTGACCATGCAGGCCGGTCGAAGCTTCGTGCAGGCGCAGGCCGCCAGCTACGACCGCGACGGCACGGTGGTCAAGGGCGCCGGCGACCAGATCCCGGCGCTGCACGCCGCCCCCGGAGAGATCATCAACATCGACGTTCCGAAGTCGGTTGCCGACCGCGGATACTTCTTGACATCCGTCGACGCCCAGTCCAACGAGGTCCAAATTTCCGACACCATAAAGGACCAGCACTACCACCTGACCACGCCGGGACGAGCCGGCGAGCTGCCCCTGACCATCTTCCAGGTGCCGCGCAGTGATTCCGGCCCGGCGTCTGGAAGCTGGAAGTTCCGTCTCGTCGTCCAGCCATAGGTTCATGGTCGACAATTTCATGGTCGAGATGCGCCCGGTCGCTCCTGTTCCCGTATCGAGGTCCACGTGAACCGGGTCCTGCTGGTCACGGCGGTCAACCCGGAGGCTGACGCCGTCTGCGCCGGAATGATGGGTATGTGGCAGCCGTGGACCGCGCCCGCCACCACGGGACCGTCGCGCGGCGGCCCGGTGCCGTCGTGGGACCGCCAGCTGCTGACCGCGGTCCGACTCGGCCCTTACCTGGGACGCCGGTCCGGGTCGGTGACCGTCCTGGCCGCGGGAGCGGCCGGTCCGGCGGCGGCGGCGGGTACCGCGACCGCTCTGGCGACCGCTCGCGCCGCGGGCGAGCCGTTCGACCTGGTCATCTCCCTCGGCATCGCGGGCGGTTTCACCGACCGTGCCGGCATCGGTGACCTGGTCGTCGCGGACGCACTGATCGCCGCGGATCTCGGTGCCGAGTCCGGCCTCGACGCCTCCTCGGGTAAACCCGCACCGGGGTCGTCGCCCGCCGGACCGGCCTCCGGTGCCGGATCCGGTGCCGGATCGACATCGGAGGCCGGCGACGGAACCGGCGGGTTCCTGGGTTTGGACGAGCTCGGGCTCGGGCCGTCCACGCTGTTCCCACGTGCGAACGTGGTGCAGCTACTCGTCGACCTTCTCGCCGGCACCGGACGGACAATCAGGATCGGGCCCATCCTCAGCGTGTCCACAATCACCGGGACCGACCATCGGGCCGCAGCGATGGCGCTGCGGTTCGACCCGGCCGCCGAAGCCATGGAAGGCTACGCGGTCGGTGTCGCAGCCACCGCGTTCGACACGCCTTTCGCCGAGGTCCGCGCGGTCAGTAACGCGGTCGGTCGCCGTGAGCGGTCGAGCTGGGACGTGCCGGGAGCACTCGCCGGGCTGAGCGCGGCCGCCGCCGGGATCGCCGCCGGGATCGACACGCTCACCACCGTGCTGCCCGCCTCGCCAGGCAGCACCACGCCCAGCCGCACCGGGACCGGCCGCACCGAACCGGTCAAGCCTGCTCCCGGGGTCGGCACGCCGTGACATCGCGGTCAGCGATGCCGTCCCCGCTCTCGCTGGCGATCTCGCCGTGCCCGAACGACACGTTCGCCTTCCACGCGCTGGCCCACGGGCTCGTTGCGGACGCACCGCGGGTCACGGTGACCTTCGCGGACATCGATGTGCTGAACTCCCGCGCCGCCGCCGGCCTCGACGATCTGGTGAAGATCTCCTACGCCGCGCTGCCGTGGCTGCTGGACTCCTACCAACTGCTGTCCGCCGGCAGTGCCCTGGGACGTGGCTGCGGACCGCTCGTGCTCACCGCCGGCGGCGGCCGGGACGACCTGGCGGGCGCACGCATCGCGATACCGGGGATGCGCACAACCGCCTACCTGTTGTTCCGGCTGTGGGCGCTGGGACATGGGGTCGGCGACATCGACGTCCTGCCCTTCGAAAAAATCATGCCGGCGGTACGGGACGGGCGATACGACGCCGGCCTGGTCATCCATGAGTCGCGGTTCACCTACCCGTCCTACGGGCTCACGCTGATGGCGGACCTGGGCGACTGGTGGGAGTCCGAGACCGGCCTGCCCATTCCGCTGGGGGCGATCGTCGGCCGGCGTGGGCTCGACGGCGCCGCGCTCTGCGCCATGGTGCGGGCGAGCGTCGCGGCAGCTCTGGCCGACCCGCGGGCATCGCGCGCCTATGTGCTGGACCACGCCCAGGAGCTGGACGCCGACGTCGTGAACGCTCATATCGGGCTGTATGTGAACGATTACACGCTATCGCTCGGCGACGAAGGATACGAGGCTGTCGAGGTGCTGCTGGGACGGGCGGGCGCCGCCGGCCTCGTCCCGCCGATGCCCGCTCTCCGACCATGACCGCACGCCGACCATGACCGCACGCCGATCAGCCAGGCCCTGATGTCTCCAGTTCGTCGGCGACCGCGTGGACGACCTTGGCCACCGTCTCTGCTGTCCGGCGATCTGGATGGCGCCCCCGACGCAGTGAGTTCTGTACCTCGTCCAAGAGTTTGATCATATCTTCGATCATGCTGTGCAGCTCGTCGGGGCTGCGCCGGGCCGCGTGCGCCGCGCTCTTGGCCACCGACGGCGGAGCCGCGAGCACCCGCACCGACAACGCCTGATCGCCCTTGCGACCCGCGGCAACACCGAACTCGACCCGATCCCCCGGCTTGAGCTTCTCCACCCCTGGCGGTAGCGCACCCTTGTGGACGAACACGTCGCCGCCGTCATCACGGCTGAGGAAGCCGAAGCCCTTGTCGACGTCGAACCACTTGACTCTGCCGGTGGGCACAGGAGACCTCGTTCTGCGTGGCGAAGGGAGACTGTCCAGTGAGATGCCGAGGTCTCCAAGGCTATCCGGGGACACGGCGGCGAGAGGTCATCCGTGCCTATTCGTGGCCGCTCACAGCCGATCGTGGATGATCACGGGCGCTGGAACCATCGCGGGCTCGCTCAAGGCCTCCGAGTGCGCGAAGAAACCACGATCGCACGCCCTTTGGCCATCCGCCGACCTCGGATCGCCCGGCGATCCGTAGGCTGGTGGCTGTGGCTGCCCAACAACCCCATCGGCCTGATCGGCTCACGGCGCCACAATCATCGGTGGCTGTACCGCGGGAGCTCCCCGGGAACACCCGAGGGCGACTGGTCGACGTGCTCGTCCGGCTGGGGGTCGGCGTCTTCGCGATCGGCCTCGTCGCCACCGTGATCATTATCGTCCCGTTCTTCTTCGGTGTCACCGAGCAGCCCACCTGGCTGAACGTGCTCGCGGCCGGTGGGTTGACGATCGGCTTCGGCGTCGCGCTCATCGCAATCGTGGCCGCGGTGCTCTCCCCTGCTCCGGTCGACGAGACAGAACCGGACGACGACACCGGACCGGACGACACCGGACCGGACGACGACGCCGGACCGGACAACGACGCTGGACCGGACAGCGCAGGACCGGACGACACAGAGCCGGCGCGCAGGACGGAGTCGACCGACCCGACCCCCAGCGGCACGTCGTGATGTCAGTGCTCCGGAGAGTGCGGCCTCCGGGCGCGCGATCTGACGATCGTCGCGCGCCCTTTGGCCCGCTAGGAACGCGGTAGCAGCTCATTCATCGAGCCGGATCGGAAGCCGCGGGGGTCGACCTCCACCCGGTCGAAACCCTCGATCACCGCCAGCAGCTCCGGGCGCGCGGCCAGGGCCCGCACACGAGTGGCGTCCACCTCGACCATCGCCACCGTGCCAAGGTCACGTACCCGCAGGTTGCGCACGCCCAACCCGGCTGTGTGCACTGCCGCCCGCAACGCCGCCTCGGCCCGTTCGACGCGAGCAAGACGTGCCGGTGACACCGTGATCCCATAGGCGACGCGGCTTGCCAGACACGCCGCAGCCGGTTTGTCCCAGGTCGACAACCCCCACCACCGGGACGCTTCGCGGACCTGGGCCTTGGTCAGACCAGCGTCCAACAGCGGGGTCCGTGCCCCCCGGGCGGCCGCCGCGCCGATACCCGGTCGGAAGCCAGCCACCGCGTCATCCGCGTTCGTGCCGGTCACCACATGGGCGAGCCCGAGGGACTCCGCGAGTGGGCGGAGCGTCTCGGTGAGCTCCGCCTTGCAGAAGTAACACCGGTCCGGACCGTTGGCCCGGTAGCCGTCGCGTCCCATCTCGTTGGTGGCCGGCGTGAGGTGGCGGACCCCGAGCTCCGCCGCGAAGTCGCCGGCCGCCCGCTGCTCCGTCCCCGGCAGAGAGGGGGAGATCGCCGTAGCGGCCACAACCCGGTCGACACCGAGCGCCCGGACCGCGGCCGCGAGCAGGAACGCCGAATCCGCCCCACCGGAAAAGGCGACCAGTACGGATCCGAGCTCGGCGAGCCTCACGGCAAGATCGTCAAGGCGACCGGCCAGGACCCGGCCATCCACCCCCACCGGCTCCGGCACCCGTCCCGACGACAGTTCCAGCACCCGTCCCGCCGACAGTTCCGGCACCGGTTCCGACGACACGGATCTCCCTGCTACAGAAGCCGACACGAATCCGAGGGTAGTGACCCACCGACGCCGGACGCATGCCCGGTGCCGGTTTCGATGCTGTCGGGATGACTCCTGAGACGGCGCCTGGGGATAGGGTCTTGCGCCATGGCCAGGGTCGTAGTGGACGTGATGCTGAAACCGGAGATCCTCGACCCGCAGGGGCAGGCGGTGCTCACCGCATTGCCGCGGTTGGGCGTGGCCGGCATCGTCGGGGTGCGCCAGGGCAAGCGGTTCGAGCTGGAGGTGGACGGCGAGGCCGATGCCGACGCCCTCGCCCGGATCGAGCAGCTTGCCGCCTCGCTACTGGCCAATCCGGTGATCGAGGACTACGTCGTCCGGGTTGAACCCGCACCCGCCGCCCAACCCCGGTAAGAGCGCCCGGCAATAGTGCCCGGCAACAGGGGCGTGGATCGGGGCACCGTCCCGGGGGGCGCTATCCGGGGGGAGCCATCGGGTCGGCCGGCGAGACGAACGCGACCCGGCGTCCACATGAGTCACAGACAGCGACCCAGGCATCAGGTTCGTCGTCGCAGGCCACCAGATGCGCCAATGGGACGATTCCGCCGCACCACGGGCAGATGATCCACGGCCCGTCCGCACCGGCGCCTGACGACTCGACATCGAGTGATTCCACCTTCCTGACGGTGCCACCAGACGCCCGCCCCCGAGGACTCCACAGGCCCTTCGGTGACCACAGCCGCCTGTTCCCGGGACGCGAGCCCCCAGCTACCCGGGCCCAACGCCGGCCGCCGGCCGCCGGACGGACACCCGACACCGAGGCCCACGGCTCATCACGGGAGCCGGTGACAGGATGGGCGGGTGGGCACGGACGAAGTACCTTCAGTCGCCATTGATCAACTTCCGGTCAACCTGTCGCCGGATGCAGACATCCTGCTGCTCGACGTCCGCGAGGTCGAGGAGTGGGACGCCGGACATGTCACCGGTGCGGTCCACATCCCCATGGGCGAACTCCTCGAGCGCCTGGACGAGGTGCCGCGCGAACGGGACGTGGTGGTTGTCTGCCGGTCAGGCCAGCGTTCGGCCGCGGTCACGGCCTACCTGCACCGGGCCGGCTGGCGTGTCCGCAACCTCAACGGTGGGATGATCGCCTGGGATGCGGCGGGCCGCCCGATGGAGAACGCCACGCCGCAGCCGCCGGCTGTGATCTGACCAGCGCCTTTCGGTCAAGTCAGCAGTCGTTGTTGTGGACACGCCTTTGCATCCGCGGCGTACCGATCGTCAGCTGTGGATATCGGACGATGAGCGCACTCCTGGCGCGACACTGGACATCATGAACCATGACAACCCCGCCATGTCGACCGCGCGGGCGCTGGCCGTGGGGCTCGCGCTGTGTCTCGGGCTCACCTTCGCCGCGGCCGCCTGCGGCTCGCTCAACGATGCGTCGGCCGCCAACGCCGGCGGGCTCGGGGGCGCCGGACAAAATGAGCAGGTCACCGCCGGGAGTGCCCTCGCGACGTTGGGGTCGATACCGGTCCACGCCGCGACGACCTCGCCGCAGTACCGGCGGGACGCGTTCGGCGATCCCTGGCAGGACGTCGACGGCAACGGCTGTGACACACGGAACGACGTCCTGCACCGGGACCTGACACTGGTGACCGTCAAGCAGGCAGACCCGTGCATTGTCCTGACCGGCGAGCTCAAAGATCCTTATACCAACCGGACGATCCGTTTCAACAGGACGCGGGCCGCTGCCGCCGTCCAGATCGATCACGTCGTCGCGCTGGCCAATTCCTGGCGTACCGGGGCCGCCTCATGGCCATCGGACAAACTGATCAGTTTCGCGAACGACCCGGAGAATCTGCTGGCGGTCGACGGTCCGGCGAATCAGAATAAAAGCGACGATAATGCCGCACAGTGGCTACCGCCGAATCAGGGATACCGGTGCCAGTACGTGGCCCGCCAGATCGGCGTGAAAGCCCGCTACGGCCTGTGGCTGGAGCCCGCCGAACGCGACGCCATGGCCAAGGTGCTCAGTAAGTGCCGGGCGCAGCCGACCCTCGGCGGGAGGCCCGCCGGCTGACCCCGAACATCCACGTCAACCCCCAGGCGTCACATCGGGCAACTATTCAAGTACAATTAACGTGTTCGTTACCAAGATGGGGCTGGGTGCGAGTACTTCCCAGCCGACCCGCCTCCGGGCGACCCGCGCGGCCGGGTTGGCTGCACGTAGGTGGCTGCACGTAGGTGGCTGCGGGTCGTTGGACGCAGGCAGGTGGTGAGACAGCATGGGGCAGGCGGGAGAGCGTCTGGATCTGTTCGACCGCCTGGACATCGGGATGCTGGCCGTCGGTACGACCGATCGCCGAGTGCAGCGGGTGAACGCGGCGACATGCCGGATCCTGGGACGTAGTGAGAGCGAGCTGCTCACCATGAGCTGGGACATGTTGCTCCATCCGGCGGACCGGGCTGCCCAGCTGGTGACCACGCGACAGTCCGCGGCGGGTGGGCAGGCCGACGGGCGGACGGGGCATCAGGCCGACGGATGGCCGGGCGGGCAGCGCGTGGTCCGCTTCGCGCGTCCGGACGGCTCGACCGTGCACGTCCTGGCGACGGCGATACTTCTGCGCGACGGTCCGGACGGGGAGCCGTACTACCTCAGCCAGTTCCAGAACATCACCCAGGAGATGACCGCCCACCACCACCTGCGGCTGTTGTTGGACAACACCCCCGTGGCGTTGTTCCTGATGGATCCAAACGGTCGCATCGTGTTCACCGACGGCGAGATGAACGCCGCCCGGGTGGACCCCGATCGACGATCGACAATCGTCGAAACCTTCCAGGACCTGCCCGTCACGCCCATGGCCCGACGTGCGCTGACCGGCGAGCGCGTCTGTGGTGTCATCGAGGCGTACAGCCGCCATTTCGAAACGCACATGGTGCCGATATTCAGCGCGGACGGGGCGGTGACATCAGTGGCAGTCGTCGCCACCGATGTCACCGAACGCGAAGAAGCTCTGACAGAACTACGAATCCGCGCCGCTGAACAGCAGATTGTCGCCGACCTCGGCCGCCGCGCACTGACCAGCCTCGAACCCGACCCCCTGTGGACGGCCTCCGCCACCGCAATCGCCGACCACCTCCACGCCGACTGCGTCACCATCCACGAACAGCACCCCGGCCACACCGGACCACACCTGGCCGTCCACGTCGGAACACCCCCACCCGGCACCAACGCCCCCGGCGAACTCACCGTCCCGATCGGCCCGCCCGAGCACCCCACCGCCATTCTCGCCGTCCACCGCAGCAGCCCGTTCGCCGCCCGCGAATGCGCATTCATCGACGCCGTCGCCACCATCCTCGCCGCCGCCGCCGCCCGCTTCCAGGTCGAACGCGAAGCCCGCTTCCACGCCTGGCACGACAGCCTCACCGGCCTGCCCAACCGAACCGCGCTCCTCGACCGACTCCATCACGCCCTCACCCGCACCGGCGTCGGCATCCTGTTCATCGACCTCGACGGCTTCAAAACCGTCAACGACTCCCTCGGCCACCACACCGGCGACCAGCTCCTGCGCACAATCGCGACCCGGCTCCAACACGCCGTCCGCCCTCACGACACCGTCGCCCGTCTCTCCGGCGACGAATTCGCCATCCTCTGCGGGAACATCACCAGCGCCCCCACCCTCCAGACCATCGCCGACCGCGTCGTCACGGCCCTCGCCCAACCCACCACGCTCGACGGCCGCACTGTCACCGTCACGGCCAGCGTCGGTATTGCGATCTCCAGCCCCGAACTCGCCGACCCCGACGACCTCCTGCGCGCCGCCGACATCGCCATGTACACCGCCAAACACTCAGGCCGCGGCCATCACCTCCTGTTCGACGAAGCCATGCGCGCCTGCCTCCTCGACCGCCTCACCACCGAAAACGACCTCCGCCACGCCCTGGCCACCCCCGGCGAACTCCGCCTCCATTACCAACCCATCCTCAACCCCACCGGCGACACCATCGGCGCCGAAGCCCTCATCCGCTGGCAACACCCGACCCGCGGCCTCCTGCTCCCCGACATCTTCATCCCCCTCGCCGAAGACACCGGGCTGATCACACCCCTCGGCCGTTGGGCCCTGCACACCGCGTGCCACACCGCCGCCACCTGGACGACCGGACCGCCCCTCATCCCCCCACCGCACATCACCATCAACGTCTCCGCCCGCCAGCTCACCGACCCCGACTTCCTGCCCGACCTCACCCATCTCCTGCACACCACCAACCCCGACGACCGCTACCAACTCTGCCTCGAAATCACTGAAAGCACGCTCATCCACGACACCGCCGCCGTCACCGCCACCCTCCATGCCCTACGCGCCCTGGGCATCACCCTCTATATCGACGACTTCGGCTCCAGCCACTCCTCCCTCAGCCGTCTGCACCGCCTCCCCCTCGACGGCCTCAAAATCGACCGCCGATTCATCAGCACAATGACCGACGACCCAACCGACCACGCCATCGTCACCGCCGTCATCCACCTGGCCCACACCCTCGGCCTCACCGCCATCGCCGAAGGCATCGAAACCCCCGCCCAGCTCGCTGCCCTCAGCACCCTGCGCTGCGATCTCCTTCAGGGGTGCCACCTCGCCCGCCCGGGACCGCACCTCCCCGCCTTGCAACCCACCACCGGCCCAACCTGGCCCGCGTCCGAAGCCGATCAGCCCCGCTGAGAGTGCCCGGCAGTGGTAGAGACGCGGGCAGACATCCCGCTCCCTGGAATGCCGGCTAAGAGCGACCGGCAACAGGGGACGCGGCGCCGCAGGGCCGGGGTGCGTGCATGGCGGAGGAGGGAGGCACCGGAGGTGTTGGGTGTCGACCGACGGAGCCGGGGTACCCGTGCACGCGCAGCGATGGATGGGGAGCGATGCTGCGAGGTGCGTGCCCCGGCCCCGCACCGGGGGGTCCGGGAGGTCGCCCCCCCGGGCAGACATCCCGCCCCCCGGAAAGCCGACCAAAGGTCGGCGACCAACACAAACCAGCGTGGGCGAGGGGGGAGTTGAACCCCCACGTCCGTTAAGACACACGGACCTGAACCGTGCGCGTCTGCCATTCCGCCACTCGCCCGAGTGCGACTATCACGCTATCACGCGATCCACGCGGCCCGAGCCGTGGGCGGCATGGGGCTGGAAGCATACGATCTCAGGGTCGGGAGAAGGCCTGGAGGAGGGGAGGTCGAGATGGGCGTGCTACAGCGCTTCGAACGCCGCCTGGGAGGCCTCGTCGAGGGTGCATTCGCCAAGGTCTTCAAGGGCGGTGTCGAACCGGTCGAAATCGCCAGTGCGCTGGCCCGGGAGACCGACGACCGGCGTGCGGTCAGTTCCAACCGCGTGCTCGTCCCCAACGAGTTCGCCGTCGAGCTCGCCGTGGGGGATTTCACCCGACTCGCCCCTTACACTCAGGCGCTCTGCGACGAGCTGGCCGAGATGGTCCGCGAGCATGCCGCCGAGCAGCGCTACACGTTCGTCGGTCCCGTCAACGTGCGGCTCGCCGAGGCCGAAGACCTCGATGTCGGGGTGTTCCGTATTCGCAGCAGCGTTGCCGCAGCCGACCCCGGCGCTGTGGCCGCTCGACGCGGCCCCCCACGCCCACGATCGAACGCTCCGGGGGCGCCGCGCCTATTGATCTCCATCAAGCCCGGACCGGAGAGCCGGGCCGCCGGCGAGGAGCGCGAATATCCGTTGGACAGCGAGACCACCGTCATCGGCCGCAGCGTAGAATGTGACATACGTCTCAATGATACGGGGGTTTCCCGCCGGCACGGTGAGGTCCGACGGATGCCGGATGGCCAGTTCGTCTACATCGACCACGGCTCGACCAACGGCAGCATCGTCAACGGCCGCGCGGCCAGCCAGGTGCGGCTCGTCGACGGCGACCAGATCGAACTGGGCGCAACAATCCTCGCCTTCCGCCGGGAGGACCCGCGAGACGTTGACGCGAACCGGGCCACTCGGCGTGTTCCAGCCAGCCCAGCGGGACCACCAGGCCCGTACCCCCCCGCAGCCGTCCCGCCGGCCACCGCGGCGGCCGATCCGTACGACCGGCCGGCGGACCCGTACC
>NZ_CAUVXP010000058.1:0-31852 GCF_963555955.1 Protofrankia sp. Cas3 | reverse complement strand
GCTCCAGACTCGCCTCGGTCAGGATCTTCATCTCTTCGTTCTGGCGCTGCCCGACCAGTGCGGCGTTCACGGTGAGGATGTTCACCAGCAGCTGCCGGAAGCCCTCGATGCGCTCCACGACCTGGACGACATGATCGGACACGTCACGCAGGTACTGCTGCAGCTCTGCGTCGACGCCGTACTTCACAAATCCCGACGCCAACGCGGCCAGCATCCCAAGGAGCGGCTTGGTGGCCCGCTGGAACTCGATGACCTCCCGGGACAGCTCATAGATCCGCCGGCTCACCTCGGGGTCCCCGCGGAACACCTCGGTCTCGATCTCGTCGATATCGTTTTCCAGCCCCGCCACCACCGGCGCATAGTCGTCCACGACCCGGTCGAGGATGGCGTAGAGCACCGCCTCCGGCCCTCTGGCGAGCAACTCCGGATCGGACTCCATCCGCCGCCGTACCTTCGGCAGGTCCGGGGCGTCACCATGACGCACGGTGATCACATAATCATCACCGACGAAGACGTGCAGCTCGAAGAACTCGACTTCTTCGCGGGTGTCGTTGTAGCGCGCCGCACGCAGGACCACGAACAGGGTCGTGCCGTACCGCTCCAGTTTCGGTCGCTGATGCGCCTGTACGGCGTCCTCGACCGCGAGCTCGTGCAGATCGAACTCGTTCGCGATCGAGGCGATCTCGCACCGGTCCGGACGGACCAGGCCGATCCACGCGAGGTCCTGCTTGTGTTCGTCATGGCGCTCACGCAGGAGTTGATAGGTCTCACCCAACGAGTTCGGCCGCGCAAAACGCCGACCCTCGGTGTAGAACGCGTTCTCCATCACGGTCATCACGCCAGCTCCTCAAGGGGCTTACGGGCCGTGCCGGTAGGCGCCGCCGGGCTCACAGCGGCGTTCGGAGCACTCGTTGATCCAGCGCGCCTACCGGAGCAGCCCATGAGTCATGGCTTGCACTCCAGTCCACCCGCATGGACGAACAGGGCGCAGCGCCCTCGCCGACGCGAACCAGAGCCCGGCGGCGATGTCGGTCGTACAGAGGTATGCCGTACAGGTACAGGTACGGGGACCGGACTCAGGCGGCGGGGGTCGCCGAGCCAGCCAAGGACAGGCACGGACTATGGCCGGGACTCATCCCGCCACCTCCTTTCACCGCCGGGCGCCCGTGGGCACACTTCACCTGCGCAGACAGTGATCGCACGAATCGTGCCCAGCCCAGCACCGGACCACGTGCGGAACACCCCTCCTCGTCAGAGCTTTGGCACTGCACGGCGTAATCCCAACCAGGAAGCCACCTGGGCCCACCCCTTAGCTCGGGGAGAGCTGTCCTGACCCGGGGCGTCTCTCGACGTTCGGGGTCAGTGGCCTGTGTCCGTGCAGACGCCTCACCGAACGAGGTGCCGCATCCCAAGCGTGCCGCCCGAAACGGTGCCCTGTCAAACCGCCGGCGGGTGATATTGCTCCGGACATGCCCCAACCTACACCTTCCATACCGAAAGGGTAACTCATGTTACTTTAAGTAGTTTTTTGACTCTCAGGCGCCGGGTCCGAACGCGGGTCGCCCAGCCTGCTCACGCTCGGACGCCTTCATCCGGGCCTCGTAGACATGTCGCCGGCCACCGGTCAGCGCGTCCCGGACCATCCGCTCGGACTCCACGAATGTTCGGAAGTAGCCGTCGTCATACTCCTCGACCACCTGGAAGGTCCACCGGCCGTCGAGGACGTTCCGCCCGAACAGGTCCCGACGCACCCGGTCGGCTATGTCAGCGTGCCCGGCGTTCTCCAGCTCCGCCAACGCCGACCCGAGCATGAGATCGGCACGACCGGACATCTGGTGGAACGCGTAGAGATGGCCTCTCGCCCGTTCCACCCACTCCAACGCCTCGCTGATCTTTCCAACCGCGTGAACGGTGTCGCCGGCCAGCTCCGGGGCAGTACGGTCGGCGCTCTGCGGGATCGGGGCCGGGGCCGGGGCCGGGGTCCGGGGGTTCGTTCTCACACCCCGCAATTGCCCGGCATGCACCCGGGCGACACGGCATCCCCAGCGGAAAGCTGAAGGTCAACAACGACAATCCGAGAAGAGGCGGTTGCAGATGGGAGTAGTAGCCTGCCTGTATGGCCAATTTTGACCGTGCGGCCGATTCACCGATCCTCGCACGCGGCATCCAGCCCTACATCGCAATCCACAGCTCACCGCCGGAGGAGCTCCTCGTCGATCTCGCCGAGGAAACCCGACGGAGGTTCGGTTATATGGCCGACATGCAGATCGGCGCCGAGCTCGGCACGCTGCTGACCATGCTGACAGCGAGCACGGGGGCACGCCGGGCGATCGAGGTCGGCACGTTCACCGGATACTCCTCGGTCTGCATCGCCCGTGGGCTGCCCGCCGACGGGCAGCTGCTCTGCTGTGACGTGAACGAGGACTGGACCTCGCTCGCGCGTGAGTACTGGAAGCGCGCCGGCCTGGACGACCAGATCGAGCTACGGCTCGGCCCGGCCGCGACCACCATCGCCGCGCTGCCCGCCGAGCCCAGCTATGACATCGCCTTCATCGACGCAGACAAGATCTCCTACCAGACGTACTTCGACCTGCTGGTGCCGCGGATGCGCGTGGGCGGGCTGATCGTCGCCGACAACGTGCTGCAGGGTGGCTATGTCGTGGATGCGGCAAGCCAGGAGGTGAACGTCCGGGCAATCCGGGCATTCAACCAGGCCGTGGTCGCCGATAATCGGGTGCAGGCCGTTCTGCTGGCGGTTTCGGACGGTCTGACAATCGCCCGGAAGCTGTAACCTCCCGTGCCGTGCCGTGCCGTGCCGGCAACGGCGAGCGCGCCCATGGCCTGCCATGCCGCGCCCGCCCTCGCTTTCGATTACCGCAGCCACACCGGCACTCAATCGGAACTGACGACCAGATAATCCTGGACGCGGGCGAACTCGCGCTCAAGAAAGTCGAGGAAATCGTCGACCTCGTACTCCCGGTAGCCCCCGAAAAACCGGGTCGTATCGAACTTGACAGCACTGATGTCGGCCGGCGCGAGGCATGCGGGAAACGAACCGGGATCCCGCTGCCGGCCGTCTCCGGCGGATTTCACCAGAGCGTGCATGACGGCCAGATCCTGCGCCACCCGGTCGAGGAAGTCATTAACCTGATCAACCTTGTAGCCAACACCGAGCTGCGTCCGGGTAAACAACTTTCCCGCCACCTCCGGACCGGTTATACCAGCGTGGTAGGAAAGACCGCGCCCACCGGTCCGGCCGGCACCCGCCACCGCGGACATAAATTTCTGGAGGTTTGCGAACTCCCGCGCGACAACGCTGAGGAAGTCATCGACCTCCTGTTCGCAGTAGCCACTGAGAAACCTCGTCGGGTTGAAGGTCGTCGAGCTGATCTCCGTCGGGGTCACGCGCAGGACGAGTTCGCTCGGATCCGGTCGGTAGCCGCTCTCGACCGATCGCACAAGTGTGTGCAGGCGGTGCAACTCCGCGGCAGTCCGGTCGAGGAAGGCGTCAACACCGACCATGGTGTAGCCGGTGCGCAGGCGGGTGGCGCTGAACGCCTTCATGCTGAGGTCGTGGGATGTCACGATCGGCCGGTAGACGGGATGGCGGGAACCGCGTTCACCGCCCGCCTGCGAAAGCGGCGACTGTGGCTGCATTCCGCGCCGTACCGGCGGGGCCTGCGCCACTCCAGCGGGCGCCACCCGAGCTGATGCCGTCGGAGCCGACGTCGGCGGAGCTGACACCGTGGGAGCCGGCGCTTGCTGCGGCACCGATACCCGGGAGGGCCGTGGCTGGATAGGCAGCGGGATGGTCTGCCCCGGCTGAAGCTGCCGCGGCACCTGCACGACACCGCTTCGCTGCGCAGTATCACTGTTATACCGGCTGATGCCGTCATACCGTCCGATAATATCGTAACGGGCGGTATCGTCATGATACGCACTATCATCAGGAGCAATGTCATCGTGCGCAATGTCATCGTGTGCAATGTCATCGTGTGCAATACCGTCCGGCCAGAGAATCGCCGGACGGACAAGGGCGTCCAGCGGCACGCTGATCCGTCCAGCGAGGTCTGCCGCCCAGCGTTCGACCGGCACCGCCGCCGGTGATTCGCCGCCCGGGGGTGGCCAGTGCATGGACACCCGATGCGCGACCGCCCGTGCCAACAGGTCGGTCGTACCGCCGGCAATCAGGTCGAGTTCCTTCGACCACCGGACCGCGACAACAAGGTCGGGACGGGCCAGCTGTCGTTCGATCTGAAGGAAACGCTCCAGCTCATGCCGGCACTGGGCATTCCGGAAAAAAGCAGGGGTCATGACCGCTATGAGGATGGCCGCGGCGTTCGCGGGGTCCGCCGTACCGGCAATCCGCTCGTGCCACAGCTCACCCCAGCGGGGATCCCGGCGATCGCAGAAAACTCGGAACGAAGAGTGACCCGTTCGGGTTCGGATGTCATCCTCGAGCGCGGCCGCGAGCTCCGCCAGGGAAGCACCGTGCCGCGCATGGTCCGCGTCGGCGTAGCTGAGGAAGGCGACCGGCGCCGAACCAGGCTGGCTGGGCACACGGACCTCCCGCGCACTGCCGCGCGGAAACGCACTGATCAGGGACCTTTTCACCGTTCCTGACCATATAGTCGGCAGCCGAATCCGACGATGTGATCCAGAAAATGACACCCAAATATAGCCGAAGAAGAATTAGATAGATAATCATGAAGATATATACCAACTGCAATAAAATCGGATGCGGCGCCGTAGGATGGCATTCATGGTGGACGCCCAGGCGGGCGGCGTGGGTGGGCTCGTCCTGGCGGCCGGGGCCGGGCGCCGGTTCGGCGGTCCCAAAGCCCTGGCCACGCTGGACGGCGAACCGCTGGTCGAGCGGGCGGCTCGGCTGCTCGCAGCCGGCGGCTGTGCGCCGGTCTTCGTGGTGCTCGGAGCAGCCGCGGCCGAGGTCACCAGATCCGCGACGTTGCCAGGAGTGCAGGTCGTCCTCGCCCCGGACTGGGCCGAAGGGATGGGGAGCTCGCTTCGGCGCGGGCTCGACGCGGTTGCCGACACCGCCCTCGACGCGGTGATCATTGCGCTCGTCGACCAGCCCCTGATCGGCCCGCAGGCCGTACGCCGGCTGCTCGACGCCCACGCGTCCGGCGCGGTCGCGGCGGTCGCCACCTACGGCGGGCAACCGCGTAATCCTGTGTTGTTACGGCGTGAGACATGGGCCGAGGTGTGCGCCCATGCCCGTGGTGACGTGGGCGCGCGCGCCTGGCTGCACGCCCACCCCGACCGCGTCGTCACGGTGGCGTGCGACGGAACCGGCTCCCCCGACGACATCGACACACCGGCGGATCTCGCCCGCCTGTCAGCCGCGACTGCCCCCGATGGCCGTGGCCGATGATGGGGATCGGGCCGGCCGTCGGTTCAGCTGGAACAGCCGGTGCCGGATGCGCCACCCGTCCGGTGTGCGGACGACCGCGTCGGTGTACTGGCCGGAACTGGCACGCCGGTCGGGCAGGACGCCGAGGACACGGCTGTGCAGCACCGGCTCGCCGCCGTCCTCGGTCACATAGATGTTGGTGATGTGGTGGGCGAGCGGATGGTCCGCGCCGTCCATGTGATGCCGGATGGCGTCGAGCCCGTCGAGCCGCGGAGCGTCGACGTCAGTGAGATCGAAAACCGCATCCGCGGCGAAGACGTACGCCAGACCCGGCCAGTCCCGGGCGTCGATGAGATCTCCGTACCGCGCTGCGATCTCATGCAGTGCCAACCTGTCCGCGGTCCCGATGCCCACTGCCTCGCTGCCCACTACGTCGATGCCCACTTCGTCGCTGCCCACTAGACCCGTCCTTGTCCCATGCGCCGGTCACGATGCCCGAAGCCATTGTGGTGCAACGGGTTGTCAGATGCCGAACTGGACCCCCGCGCGCAGCACAATGATCGCCCCGGCCACGACGATGACACCCGCGGTGGCCACCGGGGTCCAGCGGGCGGCCACACCGGTGAGCCTCGGAGCGGCGGCGCTGGCCCGTCGCAGCAGCGGACGGTGCGCCCGGTCCAGCAGAATGCCGATGCTGACCAACGCCACGGCCATACCCACGCCGTAGGCGAAGACCAACACGACGCCGAACCAGGCGCGTCCGAGTGCGACGGCGCCCAGCAGCACGACGACCGCGGTCGGAGTCGGGACGAGACCGCCGGCGAACCCCATCGCAAGCAGGCCACGCAGTTTCGGCGACCCCTCGGGGAGGGCATGGGTATGCCGGCGTCCACCGTGTGTGTGCGTGTGCCCATGATCATGGTCGTGGCCACCCGCATGGTCATGGCCACCCGCATGGTCATGGCCACCCGCATGGTCATGGTGCTCATGGCCGACCCGACGAGACGCGAGCCGGCTGCGCAGCAGCGTGACGCCGAGGCTCACCATCAGCGTGCCGCTGGCGATGCCGAGCCACGGGTACAACCGTTCCGGGGCAAGGTTCGTCGACACCGACAGCGCCACCCCCAGCAGCAGTACGCCGAGCGTGTGGGTCACGGTCACCGCCAGCGCCATCAGGGCGAGGTCCCGACGGGACGCCCGGTTGCCGGCGATCCGGGCCGCCATCACCGTCTTGCCGTGCCCGGGAGCGAACGCGTGGACCGCACCGAGGCCGACCGCCAGCATGACGGCCAGCAGGCCCATGCCGAACGAGAGCGTCCGGCGCCCGACCAACGCGGTGAAACGCCCGGTGAGCCCGCTCGACCCGGCCGGGCGCACAGCGGAACTCTGGTTGCCGTCGAGGGGGTCGAGGACCGACGGTCCGCCCGGCTGTACCCGCAGTGTCGCGCTGGTGACGTCGGACGGGCTGGACAGCGGGTCCGACGGATACGAGGCGAGCAGCCCACTCGACGACCGGGTGGGAACATCACTGGCGACAAGGGTGGTCCGATCACCCAACGCCACGGTCTCCCGCCAACCCACCCGGTCGGTGTAGGCCCGCAACGTGTACCCGACCGATGCGGGGGTGTCGCCGGTCTCGACCGCGTACCTGCAGACCAGCCGCAGCAGCGACAGGCCGCCCGCCCCCGGTGGGAAGCTCAGGGTGCCCGCGGTCGGCGTGAGTGGGCGGGCCCGGCCGTCCACGGTCAGGTCGGCCTGGCCCGCGATGCGCCCGCATTCCTGCTCCCGCCAGTTCGTGGCGCCGACAGCGTCGATCGCCGGACGGGTCTGGGTGGTCGGGATCTCGGCCATGTCCACGATGACGTCGACGAGCACCCGGTCCGGCTGCACCCGCAGCACGCTGGAGGTGTTCACGGTGTAGTTACCCAGCGGATGAGCCGATGCCGCTCCCGCCGACAGGCCGACGATGGCCAGGGCGATCACCGCGACCGCCGACCAGCGCCACCGGGCTGGCTGGCCCGGCCGCGTCGTCGCCATCACCGGCCGCCGGCAAGGGTGGCCAGCAGCGTCGCGGCGCGTGGGGCGTGCAGCGGGGAGAAGTACGGGTTCGTGGCGAGCGCGGTCCGCAGGTCTGCCGCTGCCGCGTCCCGCTGCCCGAGCGACGCCTCGATCACGCCGAGGTGGTAGCGCAGAAGTGCACGCTGGGTACCGAGCGCAACCGCGGCGCGTGCGTGGACAAGGGCCTCGGAGTCCCGGCCGAGCTGGTGCAGTGCCCAGGCGTCGGCGTCCTGGACGAATATCCCGACGCGGGTCCTGATCTGCAGATCAGTGGTCGCGAACGCGGCGGCCGGGTCCCCGTGGTCGGCCTCGAACAGGGCCAGGTCCACGCCGACGTCCACCCGCTGCGTGCGGAACAGATCAGCCGTGGTTCGCGCCAGTGAATACTGGGTCCGCGCCTCGTCTCTCCGGCCCACCGACTCCAGCAGTTCCCCATACTCGATGACCAGCGCCGGCGTCGGCATTCGGGTCACCACGCTCTGGTAGTCGGCCAGTGCGGTCTCGATCTGGCCGCGGGCCGCGGCCACCCGGGCCCGCCCGCCGAGCAACGTTGCCGAGGACGGATCTCTTTCCAGACCCCGGCGGTAGGCATCGTCGGCACCGTCACGATCACCGCTGTTCCACGCGAGCTCGCCGAGGTGGAAGAGGGCGAACGCGGCATCCGACGGGGATGTCGCGTCGGCGAGCACGCGCTCCATGGCGTTGCGGGCATCGGCGACGTCGCCCTGCAGCTCGAACGCGTAGGAGACCCGGGCCAGTGAGGCGACATCCGGCCGCAGGTCGACCGTGTGCTGGACAGCCTCCCAGGCCTGCGGGTAGCGGCCGAGCTCGATCAGCGCGTCCGCGCGTATTCCGCCGGCGGTCGCGCTGTACGGATTGATCGCTATCGCCGCGTCGGCGAGCCGCAGCGCCTCGACGAAGTCATGGCGGGCCGCCGCCAGCGCCGCCTGCCCGGCCAGCGCGGCGTCATTGTCATCCGGTCGGATCGCCAGGGAGCGGGCCAGCGCGGTCTCGGCCCGCGGGTAGTAGGTCGGGTCGCCGGTGACCCTGGCCCGCTCGACGTATGTGGTGCCAAGCGCCGCCCAGGCCGTCCAGTCGCCGGGAACGAGACCCAGGTGCCGTTGGAGATCGCTGACGGCCCGGGTCGACACGTCCTGCGATGCGGGCCCGGTGGCCCCCGGTGCCGGCGCCCGGGGTGCCGACGCCCGCGGATCAGTGCCCCCGAGCACGCCGGTGGGGATCAGCGTCGCTCCCGCCAGCAGAGCGACCGCGGCCGTCACCACCGCCCCGATCATCGTGGCGGCTTGTCGTTTCCTCATCTGGGTTCCCTCCCGGTGGCGGGCCTGCACAGTGCTGTTCGCAGCAGGCCGGCCTCCGGATGGGAGGAAGCATGTCGGGTTTCTGACACCCGGCCGGTCATTGATACCCATCCGAACGGCCGCGGCGCACGAACAAGGGATGTCGCGACCGGCAGTTGGGCCGGTCCCTTCATCATCCCGAGGGGAAAATCATGATTGAACCGGATTCCACCGGGGAGGCACGTCGCCCCCGGGCCGGATCACGGACCCGGCCGGCACGGCGCGGGATCGCCGGCATCGCCGGCATCGCCGCGGTGACACTCGGCGTCGGTAGCGCGCTCGTGGCGCTGAGCCCGGCGGCGTCGATGGCCTCCAGCCACCGCGAGGCGCCGCTGGTCGCCGCCGACCCGGCCATCGACAACACCGACACCTACGCGTTCGTCAGCCCGGACGACAAGAACTCGGTGACGTTGGTCGCCAACTGGATCCCGTTCGAGGACCCCAACGGCGGACCGAACTTCTACCCGTTCGCCAATGACGCCCAGTACGACATCAACATCGACAACGACGGGGACGCCAAGCCGGACATCACCTACCGGTGGACGTTCTCCAGCGCCTACAAGAACCCGAACACCTTCCTGTACAACACCGGTGTCGTCACGTCACTGGACGACCCTGATCTGAACTTCACCCAGACCTACCGGCTGGAGGTGGTCAGCAAGGGCACGTCCACGGTGCTGGCCGACAAGGTGCCGGTGGCACCGTCCAACGTCGGTAAGACGTCCATGCCGAACTACGCCGCCCTGCGCAACCAGGCGGTCAAGCCCCTGTCCGGCGGGCTCACGACGTTCGCCGGCCAGGCCGACGACCCGTTCTTCCTGGACCTGCACGTGTTCGACCTGCTCTACGGCGGCAACCTGTCCGAGATCGGCAAGGACACCCTCGCCGGGTACAACGTCAACTCGATCGCGCTGAAGGTACCGGCCTCGTTGCTGGCCCTCAAGGGCGACGCCGGCCGCAACCCGGTGGTCGGGGTGTGGAGCACCACCCAGCGGCGCAGCACCACCATGGTGTCCCCGACCAACGGCTCCGGCCGGGCGATGGGCTTCGGGCAGTGGTCGCAGGTCTCGCGCCTGGGCTCACCGCTGGTGAACGAGGTCATCATCCCGGTCGGCAAGAAGGACCGGTTCAACGCCTCGACACCGTCACGGGACGCCCAGTTCCTCAACTACGTCACCGACCCCGAGCTGGCCCGTCTCTTCCAGACCTTCTACAAGATCCCGGCACCGAAGACGCCGCGTAACGACCTCGTCGCGGTGTTCCTCACCGGTATCAGCAAGGGGAACCTCGGCGTCGACCTCACCTCACCGACCCTGAACAAGGATGCCGACCCCAAGGACATCGCCCCGTCCGAGGAGCTCCGGCTCAACATGTCCGTTCCACCCACGGCAAGCCCGAACCGCCTGGGCGTGGTCGGCGGTGACGCCGCCGGCTTCCCGAACGGGCGGCGCCTGACCGACGACGTCGTCGACGTCGAGCTCCAGGCCGTCGAAGGTGTCCTGCTGCCGGGCACACCGGACGCCGTCAAGGGGCTGGGGGACGCCGTGAACGCCAACAACATCCCCTTCCTGGGCACGTTCCCGTACCTCGCCCTGCCGAACTCACGCTGACGCTGAAGCCACGCCTGACGCTGCGGCCGTAGCTACAGCTACGGCCGACGCTCGAGCTACGGCCGACGCTCGGAAATGACCCACGGGGAGGAGGACCGCAATGATGCTGCGCACACCACCGTCGATCAGGATGGCCGCGGCAGCCGCCGCAGTGTTGGCCGTGGCCGGGCTCGCGGCCGGCTGCGGGGGCGGCGGCGGGGGCGGCGGCGGGACCACCGCCACCAAGCCGCTCCCGGCAGTCGAGACGTTCCAGGCCGGCGCCTGCCGGGATGCGGCGTCCGGGCTGGTCGACACCCTGCGCATCGCGCGTCGGGGCAATGACAAACCCGACGGCATCAAACTCGTCGCGACCGACCTGGTCGACCCGCAGGAGAAGCTCTACGACCAGATCCCGACCGCGGGCGAGTTCGCCCCGGACATCGAAAAGATCACAACCGCGATCGGCTTCCTCCGGCTGCGGGTCGACACCAGTACCTACGAGCCGAAATTACTGACCGAGGTGACGACAACGACCGAAGCGCTGGTCAACCGCTGTACCTCCAGCCGCTGATCGTCAGTTAGAGCGCCCGGGGACATCGGCCTCCGGGTGTGCGAGAAAAACCATGATCGCACACCCTTTGGCCCTCAGGCCGGGATCGGGGTGGGGCGCGAGCACCGCTCCCCACCCCGATCGCACGACGTTTTCCAAGCCGAGTTTCCCCAGCCGATTCTTTCGATTCACCCGGGGTCCACCGGGCGCGTTCGTCGAATTGCGCCGGAATCACCCGCCAGCCGGGAACACGGTATATATGATGACAAGCGGCCGGTGGGCGACCCGCCCGCCAGCCCCGCCAGCCCCGCCGGACCTGCACCGCGTCGGACCTGCACCGCGTCGGATAGATGACTCCCAGGGTGGCGGCGTGGCGGCGGTGAATATCATCCCCTGGAGTGGACTGCCAATGTCACCCGGCGGATGGGCGTGAAACATGAGTGGGGGCGGGCCCGGTAGCGCTGTCAATGACAATCTCGGCCATCCCGACGGATTTGTCGCGCGACAATCGGAGCTGAGCTTCCTCGGTGCCAGGTTGGCGGACGCGCGGAACGGTGCGCTCACGGTTGTCGCGGTAACCGGCGAGCAGGGTGTCGGCAAGACCACGCTCGTACGCCGGTTCCTCGAGGGGCTCGCCGACGACACGCGAACGCTGGTCGCCAGCGGCGACGAGGCCGAGTCGACGCTGGCCTTCGCAACCATCGCCCAGCTCCTCAGCGGTGTCGACGAACCGCTCGTAGCGCCGAATCTCACCGCGTCGGACGGCAGCGCGCAGGACCCGCTGCGGGTGGGAGCCGCCCTGGTGGCGCTGGCCGGCCAGATGCTCACCGAGTGCGCGACCCTGGTCATCGTCATCGACGACATTCAATGGGCCGACACCGCTTCCCAGCGGGCTCTGGCGTTCGCTTTACGCCGGCTGCGCTCGGACTCCATCCTATGTCTGCTGGTCATGCCGACCACACCCGCGGTGCCGCTCACCGACGGGCTGCTGCGTTTTCTCGCCGAACGGGGAACGCCACTGCGCGTGCGCGGGCTGGACCCGTCTGACCTGCGCGAACTGTCTCGGCTGGTGTCCGGCAGCCCGATGTCGACCCACGCGGCCGAACGTATCTTCCAGTTGACCGACGGCAATCCGCTGCACGCCCGCGCGTTGCTGGAAGAGCTTTCCTCGGACGCGCTGGACAACGACGCCGAACCATTACCGGCGCCACGCTCGTTCACACTGGTCGTGCTCGGCCGGCTGGCGCAGTGCGCGCCCGAAGGTCGCTCGCTCACCATGGCGGCGGCGGTACTCGGTCAGTCCTGCCAGTTGGTGGACGCGGCCAGGCTCGCGGAGATCAGGGCGCCGCTGCCCGCGCTGGAGCAGGCGGTCGCCTCGTCGCTGCTGATCGAGGAGACCACCAGGCTGGAACACCGGATCGCCTTCGCCCATCCGCTCGTGCGGTCGGCAATCTACCATGATCTTGGACCGGTGCACCGGTCGGCCCTGCACCTGCGAGCCGCGCAGCTGGCCCATGACGACAGGGCCCGGCTGCGCCACCGGATAACGGCGACGATCGTTCCCAATCCGGAACTCGCAGCCGAGATCACCGTCGCGGCGGAGCGCCTGGCCGTCGAGGCCCGGTGGGCCGCCGCCGGCGACCTGATGCTGGACGCGGCACGGCTGACCCCGGATCGGCCCACCCGGGAACGGTTGTTCGTCGATGCCGTCGACTTCCTGCTCTACGCGGGCGAACTGGCCCGCGCGGGTCGCCAGACCGACCACGCCGGAGTCATCGAGGATCCGGCGCGGCGCAACTACCTGGCGGGACGCCTCGCGCTCGTACAGGGCGCCTACAAGGAGTCCACCGCCTACCTACGCGCCGCATGGACCGCGGTCGACCCCGCGGCGGACCCTGCCTTCGCGCGCACGATAGCCGAGCAGACGGCGCTGACGCTGTCGTTCCAGGGCCTCAACCGCGAGGCCGCGATCTGGGGGTCCCGCGCCATGGGCATGGCGGGGACACCGGCGGTCCGGCCGTGGCAGCTGATCGACATACAGATCAGCGCGCTGATCGGATCCGGCCAGTTCGACACGGCCCGGGAACTCGCGGCATCCGTGCCGGAGCCCTACGCCAGGCAACGAGACGGGTTGTTCGGGCGGGGGTATGTCCTGCTGGCGTCCGACCGACTGGAAGCGGCGCGGGAGGCGTTCACCGTCACCGCCACCGCCTACCGCCAGCACGGATCGGTGGGTTACGCACTCGGGGCGCTCGCCTTCCTCTCCGATACCGAGTACCGACTCGGAGCATGGGACGACGCGGTCCTGCACGCCGAGCTCGCCGCATCGATCGCCGGCGACGCCGAACAGCACTGGATGCTGCCGCTGTGCCATGCGGTCGCCGCGGCGCCGCTGGCGGGCCGGGGCCTTGCGGCGGCCGGCGAACACCTGAAGATTCTGGACAACCCGGGATGGCCGCCGGACGACGCCACGCAGGGGCTCGCCGCCGCCACGCGCGCCAAACTCGCGCATGCCGCAGGGGACGCCGAAGGCGTTCTGGCCGCACTGAGTTTCTTCACCACCATCACGGAGATGGCCGCGCCCGAGCCGGCCTGGATGGCGTGGCGACCGATGCACGCCGAGGCGCTGGCCGGCCTGGGCCGCCCCGACGATGCCGACAGGAGTCTGCACCCGCTCGAGGAGGCGGCCGCCGCGGAGAAGCACCGTTCGGCGCTGGTGTCCTGCGCCCGGGCACGGGCGGCCATCGAGATCGCACGACGGCGGCCGGCAGCCGCCGAGGATGCCTACCGCGACGGTCTGGCACTGGCGGTGGACCAGCCGATCCCGTTCGAACGGGCGCTCCTCGAGCTGGGGCACGGCGTCTTCCTGCGCCGGTCCGGTCGGTCAGACGAGGCCATGGCCGCCCTCAGCGCGGCTCAGGCACGGTTCGAGGCACTGGGCGCGCGGCCCTACCTGCTCCGTTGCGACCGCGAACTCGCCGCCTGCGGGCAGGCGCCGGCACAGCCCCGGGGCACCGATCCGGTCGGTTCGCTCACCCCGCAGGAGCGGACGGTGACCCAGCTGGTCTGTACAGGCCTGTCCAACCGCGAGATCGCCGCCGAGCTGGTGCGCAGCGTCAAGACCATCGAATACCACCTTGGAAACGTGTACGCGAAGCTCGGCGTCCGGTCCCGCACCCAGCTGGCCGCGTATCTGCGCGCCGGATGACGAAAACCTGGGGAAATCCCCGGGGACACCATTGCGTAATACGGCTACCGTCAACCATGTCGGCTCCGGGTGCAAGGCGGAGGGTGATGGCATTCCGTGATGGACGACACCGAAGGTGGCGAGACTGCCGCGGTAACCGTGCGGCTCGTCATGGAACTGGCCCCGGTCACCACCGACCGTATCGACGGGCGCATCCGTTTCGACGACGAGCGCATCGCGGAGTTCCACGGCTGGATGGATCTGATCCGCGTCCTGGAGGAGGTGATCGCGATACACAGCCCGCCACCGGCCGATGGCTGACACCGCGGCCGGCCCATGCCCCCCGGCGAGCACGGGCGGTGCTCCTTCGGCGGATTCCCGACACGTTTTCAACGCATGGTTCCGAAGGGGTAGGACGTGCCTGTGACGCTGAGACTCGTCAGCGGAAGTCATGAGGCGACCGTGCCGACCGGTCGACCCTTTGTCGTCGGACGCGGCCGGGACGCCGATCTTGTCTTGGCGGATGCCCGGGTTTCGCGTGAGCATCTGGTGATCGAACCGGACGCTCAGGGTTGGACGGTTCGTGACGTGAGCTCCAACGGCACCTGGCTGGGCGGTCAGCGGGTGCGGCGGGTAGCTGTGGAACGTGAGATTCGGCTGCGCCTGGGCACGCCGACCGGCCCCGAGCTCACTGTTCTGCCCGTTCCCGTTCCCGTTCCCGTCCTACCCGTTCCCGCGGACTCCCCCGAGGTCGGCGGTGCGGATCGGGATCCGCACTCGCAGCTGCTGACCCTGCGGCCGGACGCCGCGGGTTATGAGCCCGGTCCGAAACTTCCGCGCTCTGACCACCTCGGCCACCCCGACGATTTTCTTCAGGTGGACAGCCTGGAGGGTGCGCACGAACGCCGCAACGTCCATCGACTGTTTCGTGGAACGTTGTCGATCGGGCGGTCCGGGGGTAACGACATCACGGTGGGTGACCTGCTCGCATCCCGGTGGCACGCCGAGCTCCTGATCGGCGACAGCGGGGTTGAGATCGTCGACCTGGGGTCGGCGAACGGGACATTCGTCAACGGTTCCCGCGTCACCAGGGCAGTTCTCGCCCAACGTGACGTGATTGCCGTGGGGCATCATCTCTTCCAGGTCGAGGGTGACCAGCTGGTCGAGTACCTGGACTCCGGTGATGTCACCTTCGAGGCCGACGGGCTGAGCGTGTTCGTCGGTGATACGCAGATCCTGCATTCGGTGAGTTTCCGGCTGCCGGGTCAGGCGCTGTTGGCCGTCATCGGTCCGAGCGGAGCCGGTAAGTCGACGTTGTTGAACGCACTGACCGGATTCCGACCGGCGGATCAGGGAACGGTCCGCTATGCCGGCCGGGACATGTACAACGAGTACGATGAACTGCGTCGCCGGATCGGTCATGTCCCGCAGGACGACCTGCTGCACACGACACTGACCGTGCGCAAAGCGCTTGATTACGGGGCGGAACTGCGCTTCCCGCCGGATACCACGAGGGCGGAGCGGCGGGCGCGGGCGGACGAGGTCCTGGCCGAACTGGGTCTGACGCATCGGGCGGGCCTACCGGTCCAGAAGCTCTCCGGCGGCCAACGAAAGCGCACCAGCGTGGCGCTTGAACTCCTGACCCGGCCCACGCTGCTGTTCCTGGACGAACCGACGTCCGGTCTTGATCCAGGTCTGGACAAGAACGTGATGGGCTCTCTGCGGGGGCTGGCCGATGACGGGCGAACGGTCGTCGTCGTAACCCACAGCGTCGCGCAGCTTGATGTCTGCGATTATATTCTGGTACTCGCGAAGGGCGGGTATATCGCCTATTTCGGCCCACCCCGGTATGCTCTGTCGTTTCTCGGGGAGAGCGTCTGGGCCGACGTCTTCGAAATGCTGGAGGAAACGCCCGGAGAGGTCCTGGCAGACCGTTTCCGGGATTCGCGCTTCTACGTACCGGCATCGGTCACCGCGCCGCCCGCCCGACCTGTGCCGGCGGAGCTGCCAAGCGTCCGCCAGCAGTCGGTTCTGTTCCAGACAATAACTCTCAGCCGCCGCATGCTGAGTGTCATCGCCTCCGACCGCTCGTATCTCGGGCTCGTCATCGCTTTTCCGTTCCTGCTGGGCATCATGCCCCGGGTGGTGGGACGCAACCTGGACGTGCTTCCCAACCGGCCGAATCAGGACGCGCCGCTGATACTTCTGGTGATGGTGCTGTGCGCCTGTTTCATGGGGATGGCCAATTCGGTCCGGGAGATCGTCAAGGAACGGGCGATCTACCGGCGGGAGCGGGCCATCGGATTATCCAGAACCGCCTATCTCGCGGCGAAGGTCGCCGTTCTCACGATGGTCACCGCGGTGCAGAGTGTCGTGTTCACGACGATCGGTATCCTCGGTCATGAACCACGCCACGCGGTGGTCCTCGGCTCCCCGCTGCTGGAACTCATCGTCGCGGTCACCGTGATCTCACTGTCGTCCGCAATGATCGGCCTGGTGATCTCGGCGCTGGTGGACAACTCGGACAAGGCCATGCCACTGCTTGTGCTCATCACCATGTCACAGGTCATGTTCAGCGGCGGGCTCGTCGCGGTGCACGGCAAACGAGGGCTGGAGGAGATCAGTGCCCTCGCGCCCGCCCGGTGGGGTTTCGCGGCGGTCGCCTCGGCCGCCGATCTCAACAATGTGCAGAAACGAGGAGACCCGCAGTTGAATCCGGACAGCATTGCCGACCCGCAGTGGGCACATACGGCGGCCGTCTACCTCACCGACGTCCTCGCGTGCCTGACTCTCGGCATCCTCGCGGTGATCATTACGGCGCTGTTGCTCCGGCGGATGGATCCGAAGATCGTGCACCGGAGATTCCGCCCGGCCCCCGTCGGCTCGCAATAGAATTCTCCCGGTCGGCCGTCACTCGAACTCGGCCGGCGGCATCCCAGCGTCCAGCCGGCCAAAGACGACGCGATCATTGCTCCTCCGCGTCGCCGGCGGCCCAATAGGTTCAGGAGGACCCGTGACAGCGTTGCGGTGGCAACGACTCAAAGACCATGATCGACAGCTCATCCAATCCCGACCCGTGTCCGGTGAACAGCGGACCGACTACCCGATCGGCTGGTACTTCGCGCGTTTCAGTGAGGATCTCGCCCCGGGGCAGGTGGTACCCGTTGAGTTCATGTCCCGCCGGTACGCGCTTTTCCGCGACCAGGACGGCGCGGTGGTGATGATCGATGGCCAGTACTCCGCGGCGGACCGGGATCCGCCGCGAGCGCGTCAGCCCACGATCCCGGTCCTGGAGCGGGTGGGGAACATCTGGTTCTGGTACGGCCCGGAGCCGGCCCGGGAGTTCCTCGACGTCGCGTCATTCGACTCATCCCGGTACACGAATGTCAAAGGGGAGATCCACATCGGGCGGAGCGATCCGTTGCCGATGTTCGAGCACGTCGCAGACTCGTATCATTTTCCACACAACCACAAGGCGGCCGGGCAGCTCGAATACATCGTCACCGCTAACGAAGGGGACCGTTTCGAGTTCCAGCTGCGACCGGCGCCGGGTACGGACGGGGTCAACGTCCAACGGTTCTTCAAGCCCCATGCCTTCATCGAGATGGCGGGGCCCTGCATCGCCGTCTACCGAGCGCAGAAAAACGCCACCATCAATCGTGACTCGCCGCTGCTGACAGTTCTGCTCGGTGCCACTCCGGTCCGGGAGAACGTCTCCATCCTCTCCTGGCGGATCGCCGTCCGCAAGGTCGGCACGACGCCGTTCCACAGCCCGTTGAACTGGCTGCTCACCCGGGCGATCTGGCGTGTCATAGCCTGGAACGTGCATGTCGACCTGGAAGTCCTGAAATGGATGAGACGGCCGGCCAAGACGCTGTGGGTGAAGCCCGACGGTTCGTCCGTCCGCGAGTACCGGAACTTCTACAACCGCGCCATCATCGCCGGTTGGCGTCCTGATCACCAGCCTGATCCGCAACCTGCGCCGGACCGGCCGGAAGTCGAACTGACCGGAAATCGGGACTGATCCGCGGCGCGCGCCGTCCCGGTGCTGTCCGGGCTCCCGGCCACTCTCAGGGCCCGGCGCCGGTCGCCGCGTTCAAGGCGTAGACCCGGGAGTCCAGGCTACCGATGTAGACCAGGCCGTTCACGACGGCCGGCGACGAGTCGTCCACCGGCGCTCCGGTGGCGTACCGCCACCGGAGTTTCCCGGTGACAGCTTCCACGGCATAGACATAGCGGTCGCGACTACCCACGTAGACCAGGTCGTTCGCCACGGCCGGTGAGGAGCGGATGCCGTTGTCGGTGGAGAACCGCCAGCGGGACCGACCGGTGCTGGCGTCCAGCGCGTAGAGGTTGCCGTCATCGCTTCCCACGTAGACCACCCGCTCGACCAGCAACGGCGTGGAGACCACCCCGTTGTCAGCCGTGAACTGCCAGTTCAGTGTTCCGGTCACGGTGTTCAGGGCGTAGACGTTGTGGTCGTCCCCGCCGATCCACAGTGTTTCGCCCGACACCGCGGGCGAGGAGTCCACGGTGCTGGCCGTGGTGAAGTGCCAGCGTGGGTGTCCGGTGGCGATGTCCAGCGCGTAGATGTTCGTGTCCCGGCACCCGATGTAAACCCCGCCGCCATACACGGTCGGGGAGGAGTTGAACCAGTCGCCACCGGTGAAACGCCAGCGTTCTCTGCCGGTTGTCGCGTCCACCGCATAGAGGTTGTGGTCCCGGCAGCCGATGTAGACCACACCGTCGGCCACGGCCGGGGACGAGTGCATCACGCCACCGGTGCGGAACGTCCAGACGGGCTGACCGGTCGCGGCGTTCACCGCATACAGCTGGGAGTCGTTGCACCCGACGTACACCAAGCCGTCGGCGACCGCCGGGGATGACGTCACCGAACCACCGGTCTGATAGCGCCAGCGCGGCTGCCCGGTCACGGCATCGATGGCGTACAGGTGGGCGTCGTTGCTGCCGATGTAGACGGCTCCGTCGACGACCGCCGGGGAGGAGAACACCTGATCCCGGCAGGCGAATGCCCACGGCCGGGGGCCAGCGCTGTCCGTGCTCCCGCCGACCAGACGCACCGCCCCCCAGACCCCCGCGCCGACCACACCCACCGCACCCACCGCCGCCGCCGCGGCCCCGGTCGCCCGCAGCATGGTTCGCCGGGACACCCGCGCGGATTCGCGTCGATCGGCCGCACCGCCCCCGCTGTCGCCGTCGCGGGCCGGGGGCAGGATCTCCGCCGCTGGGAGCGGCGGGGTCGCCGCGATCAGGGGAGCCAGCTGCGGAGACGGGGTGGAGGTCACCGCCTGCGACTCGCGGGCTGACCGGGACCGGACCTCCGCCGGTCCGGACGGCGCATCAGATGGGCGGGGGCTGTGCCGCCGCTCATAGGCCTCCACCAACTCGTACCCGACCCGCGGCAACCACTGCTCGGCGCCGACACCGCCCGGTGCCCGCAGCCAGGTTCCAGCGATCTCCTCCAGTAGCTGATTCGTAGTGGGCCGCGCCGCCGGATCCCGTTGCGTGCACCGGCGAATCAGCTCGGTGAGCGCCGCGGGCACCCCGCTGAGATCCGGCGGGTCGGTGAGCAGCTGGGCCAGCACGTTCACCGGCGTGTCGCCCAGGTAGGGCAGGCGGCCCGTCGCCGCGTACAGCAAGGTGGCGCCAAGGGAGTACACGTCGGTGGCCGGGGTCACCGACGAGGTGTCCAGCGCCTGTTCCGGGGACATGTACTGGGGCGTTCCGATCACGGCCTGGGTGAGCTGCGTGCTGGTGTCCACCGTCCTGACCAGACCGAAGTCGATGACCTTGGGATTGTCCTTGGTCACCAGCACGTTCGACGGTTTCAGGTCACGGTGGATCAGCCCCACCCGGTGGATGGATTCCAGCGCCTCGGCGATCCCGGCCGCGAGCCAGAACACCGCACGGACCGGCAGCGGACCGACCCGGCGCACCAGCAGATGCAGGGATGGCGCGGCCACGTAGGCGGTGGCCAACCACGGCATCGCCGCAGCCGCGTCGGCATCCACCACGGCGGCCGTGAACACGCCGCTGACCTGCCGGGCCGCCGCCGCCTCCCGTGCGAACCGCGCCCGGAAACCCGGCGCACCCACCATGTCGGTCCGTACCGTCTTGACGGCGACGAGCAGGCCCGATCGGGACTGGCCCAGGTACACCCGACCCATCCCGCCGGAGCCCAGCCGACCCATGATCCGGTATGGGCCGATCATCCGCGGGTCCTCGGGCAGCAGCGGCTCATACGGGTTCCCGGAGGACTCCTGCCGGCTCCCGGAAGAATTGTTCGGTCCACTCACGCCGGCATCCATTCGTCTCCAACCACAACAACCACCGCGACAGCCGTCATCGTCTCCCAACCGGACGAGTGTCGACCGTGGCGGTTCCACCAGCCGAGCTGCCAGCCGCCGGACTGGCACCGGCCCCGTTGTCCGCGGTTGGCGGTCCCGGCGCCAGTGCCCTGTCGACCGCCGCGACCAGCCACGGGGCGAGGCTGTCCATCCCCGCGGGGGTGAGGTGGACGGCGTCGAAATACAACGGCCTGCCGGCGGACGTACGCGTCCAGCACTGTCCGGCCTGGCACAGCGCCGCGTCGACATCCAACAACAACACCTGGGGATACCGGGCGACCGCTTCGATGATCAACGCATTGAAACAGCGGCTCGACGCTGGATCGGCCTCGCCCGTGACGCTACGGGCATCGGCCAGCAGCACCGGCCGCCCGGGTGCCAGCGCCGTCCACAGCTGGGCAGCACGGTCGAGCTCCTTACGGTAGAGCTGGCGATAGTCCGCGTCGCACGGCGAAATCACCGAGCCGTGGTACAGACGCGCGGCCGCGTCCGCGCTGAGATCCACCACCAGGGCCTGCGGGCGACTTTGGGTGATACGCGTGCGCCACTGCTCGGCCCAGTTCGTGCATGCCGCCGAACGGGTAGGCGCCGACGGCGGCAGCTGCGCGTCGGCGGTAACACGGGCCGGCGGTACCGCGGGCGGCGCCACCGAATACAGCCCGCAGCCCGGCAGCGTCCCGTCCACCACCGAATACCGGCCGGCGCCGTGGCGGCCGAGCGTCACGGCGAGATCGCCGGCAAACGACCCCCCGAGCGCCAGCAGCACCGGCGCCCTCCCGTTGCGCAGCCGTCCCTCAGCCGCGGCGGGCAGCCAGGTACTGCTGGTCGAAACCGTCGCATAGGCCAGCAGCAGCACCGGGAGCGCCCATCGCACCCGCCAGCGGCGCACCCGTAACCGCCCGACCAGCCCATCCTGCAGAAGAAGTCCGACAAACCAGGCGAAACCACCGCCGACGAGGAGCAGTGCATCCGGGCGCGCCGTCGCGAAGGCCTGCCGCAGCAGCCAGAACACCGGAAGATGCAGCAGCAGGAGTGGATAGGCCATCCGGCCCAGCTCCACCGGTCCGCCGCGGGCGAGCAGCCACTCGATCGGGCCGTGGCGAAACGACACGACCTGACGATCGACGGTCGCCACCAGGAGCGCGCCGCTGCCGGCGGCGGCGCTCGGCCCGGCACCGCGTAGCCAGTCGGCAGGATGCGCTGTGGCGATCAGCGCACTGGCAACCAGAACGGCTATTCCGATCATCCCGCCGGCCGTGGCCCACCAGACTCCGCGGGCCGGTCGAACCCGCTGCAGCGTAGCCGGGCCGTCCGACAGCGGGGCGTCCGACAGCGGGGCGTCCGACAGCGGGGCGTCCGACAGCGGGGCGTCCGCCACTGCCCTGGCCCGCGCCGCCACGACCAACCCGGCCGCGGCGGCGCCCAGCAACCATTCAGCTGCCCGGACATGGCTGCCCAGTGCCAGCTCGGCGAGGTCGGCACCCGCCGCCGCCCGCAGCGGACCGACCAGACAGGCCACCCCGGCAAGCAGCAGGCACGGCAACGCGGTCAGCCACGCCGTGCGCCTCGCACCGTCGCTTCGGGTGAAGCGCCCACCGGCCCACCGAGCAAACCACCATATACAGCCCAGAAATATAGGCCATAGTAGAACAAACTGCTCGATAAGACCCAGTAGCCATAGGATCCCCAACGGGTCAATCTGGCCGGGGCGGTCCGCGTACCAGTCACCGTTCGCGGCGATGATTCGATCCCGCAACACGAAGAGGTCAAACCAGTTCCCGAGCTGCGCAAGGCCGGCGACAGCCGCCATCGCGAGCCGTCGGGCCTCCTGCGGCGGGCTGAACAGCGCGGCCAGGCCCAGCGTGACGGCCAGGGTGAACAGCGCGAGCGGAACCCGATGCTTGAAGTGGTCGCGGTACCAGACACCCAGCTGCATCCGGCCGTCCGGCCGGGACGACGCGGCGTCCAGCAGCGCCCGGGTCGTCAGGTAACCGCCGACTGCCAGCAGCAGGTCCGCGCCCAGCAGCTCTACCCGGAATCCGCCGGTGCTCGCCAGCATCACGGCGAGCACCGCCAGGCCGGACACGCCGGTCACGGCCCGGGACGGGGACGGGGACGGGGACGGGGACGGGGACGGACTCAGCTCCCCTCCCCCCAGGCCGAGAAGCAGTCCCGGATCGCCTGTTCGGCCGGGCGGCCGACAAATGACTCGTGCCGGTCCCGCAGCGGGTCCGCAGTGGCCGGGTTGACGTGAAAATCCACCCGCCACCAGTAGAGACCGGCCAGGGCACGTTCGCGGGCCAGCTGGCAGGCGGCGACAAACCAGCGTTTCTGGAGCTCGGGAATCACGGGCATACCGTCGGTCTGCGGAGTAGCCGGGTGCCGGTAGATGCCGGGCTGTGCGGCTGCCCCCACCTCGTACAGCATCACCTGTGGCATGACGCCAGGCGCCTTCTGGTTCAACCACCTGTTCCAGGCGGTGGCCAACTCCGCCACCGAGGCGTCGTCACCCAGCGGAAGCTCCGGATAGGCGTCCACGCCGACGCGATCCACCGGCATCCGAACCCGGGTGCGAACGAACACGTCCCAGTTGAACGCGTACGCGATCTCACCGGTGAACACCGTCCGGGTATACGCGGCCAGGTTCCCCCAGCGTGGGTCGCCCTCCAGCGAATTGAGTTCGGTACCGAGGACGACCGTATTGACGTGGTGTTGTTCAGCCAACGCCAGATAGGGAGCGAGGAAGCCACGGTACGAGGCGAACCAGGCATCCCTGCTGGTCGGGTTGACGGTACCGCGCCAATCCCGTGGGTTGGCCGCGACCAGGGACTTCTCGTCGAGGGTCGGGCGCAGGGTGATCCGCAGTCCCTCCCGCGCCGCCTCGTCCAGGAGAATACCGAGCCGTTCCGGTGCGGGCGTACCCCGGGCAGCGTGAACCGTACTGGACCTGACAGCGTCGGTGAAGAACGGAAAGGAAATACTTATCGCGTTGGCATCCAGGTCCACGATGTAGTCGACGATCCGCGCTGCCTTGAGAGCCACTGCCTGAGCGGACTCGTCGGGGTTGTCATCCCAGTAGACCTGTACGCCGAGTTCGGGCCGGCCCGGCCGCCAGGGAAAGGCAATCCGAGGGCCCGGGACGACGGCTGGGCCGTCCGCATTCCCGGCCGCGGCAGCCAGTGTGGCCGGCCGGAACGAGGGAGTGCGGTCGGCGGACGCGGACGCACAAGCGGTCGCCACGGTGAGCCCGACCAGTACGACAAGCAGCGCCGCCACAGCGCGCACCCTGCTCGCGACAATCACATCGGCTTCGCGATCACGGTGAAGGTCGATTCGCCATTACGCAGAAAACGCACCAGCCCCCGGAGCACGGCCACCGCCTCCAGCAGAGAGAAAACCGGCATGAGAAGCACTAGGCAGACAGGCTCCCACCACAGCCGCCGTCGGATCTGCGCCGAGGCCAGCGCGTTAATCTTCATTCCCTCCCAGTACAACCAGACGCTGTAAGCCATGTTGAGCGCCCATATCGGCAGAACCACGGCACTGGCCGGCGAGGTGTCGGTATCACCCAGAAGGGTGCCGATCAATATGATCAAACCGAGATGCTGCATCGGCCCGGACGCCCATATGATGACATTGTGTAGGAGGAGTAACCGGCGGCGCAACGGGATGGAGCGTTTGGCCGAAAGCATGAACAGGCCCCACGCCCACCGTTCCCGTTGGCGAACGAAGTCGGCCACGCTTGCCGGTGACGCACCGTAGGAGCGGCCCGGGAACCAGTCACTGCGCCGCGGGTAGCGGTCACAGAAACGCAGCGCGAATTCGGCGTCCTCGACGATGGACTGGGAGCCGAAGTCCCAGCCGATCTCGGCCTCGATGGAGGCTCGCACCAGCAGGAGTTCCCCGTGGAGCCCGGCGCGCGGCATGCCACGACCGGTGGTGGCCGCGAACATGCTGATGTCACAACCGGGGCGGACGGCGTCGGCCAACCAGAGCAACGGGTTCACCGCATGTTCCCGGGGATAGCTGAGCACGCCCTGGGCGAGATGCCGGGCATTCTCGCCAGCCAGCCACTGCGCGTTGATGAACCGGGCCACGGCCTCGGTGGTGTCGGGACCGACACCGGTGTCGTCGTCCATGTGTAGCACCCACACGTCATCACGGGCCTCGCCCTCAGCGCAGCGGACCTCGTTGACGTAGTGGTTCGCGCGGGCTTTGAATCGGGTGCCGTTGGGCGTGCGGTAACCGCGCGGTACCGTGATGATCCGGATTCGTGCAGTCACCGCAGCTAGTCTGGCGATCTGTTCGCGGGCCTCGCACCCCTCCTCGATCACCACGTCCACCCGCAGGTTCGGGAAGTATGCGGGTAGATAGCGACAGAACGAGGCGACCGCCCGTTCCAGGGCGGGATAGGTGTCGTGCCGCCCGATGGTGGGGACGACCACCACCAGCAGGTCGTAAACCATAGCCGCGGTAGGCGGCAGCCTTCGGTCCCGACGGAGACGGGCTGTCGTGAGCAGACCGCCGGACAGGCCCAGGAGCGTACCGCTGATGGGCACAGTCCAGACCACGGTGGCAATCCAACCGAGGAAACCGAAACCGGAGTCGCGGGCCCAGGCCCACCATCCGAAGGCAGAAAAGATCAAAAAGACGATCAGGAACACGGCGTAGCCAGGCCGCCATGCCCCCTCTTGCCGCTCCCGAGGCAACGTAAGCGGAGTCGTTTCGGGTTCAGACCAGCTCGGCTCGGGTTCAGACCAGCTCGGCTCGGATGGAAGCGGAGTCGTCCCCGGCTCGTCGGGATAGGTCAATAGCGGGGATACCCGGTACATGACCAACTGATGTGACGTTGTCACCCGACTCCCCCGAACGTGAGACCAATCACGGCCTTCGGAGAATACGCCCCTAAGACCGGACACGTCGCATTGGCCGTCCCACCAGCCATGGGCGGCTCCCCCACCGGCCGCCGTCACATCCTGTTGCCACGGGCGGCTCTCACAACAGCTCATGACCACTGATGGCCAGCGGACACATCCGCCCGGCATGGTCCGCGAGAAGGGCTGCCGTAGTCGACGGGTAGACCACACGAAGACCGTCATAGTCGGCATATTGGGATCCATCGTCATTGCGACCGGTAAGGATCCAGAAGTTGTCCCCGTCGCCGTCGAACCGCTCGACCGCGTCCGTCCACGCCCGGTAGATCGTATTACGGGTCGCTTCGTCGGCTCGCCAGCCGAACTCCTCAAGCACCGCCGGCTTCTTGGCCCTGCGGGCGTCGCGGATATGGTCACGGATCCACTGAATGCCCCAGTCCGGGGTCATATCACCCCAGCGTTGCGGATGCAGGTGAAACGTACCGTAGTCCACGGCGGGCAATGCGATGAGCCGACGCCAGGCCACCCCTTCATGATCGGAATATGGATGGGACGGCTCGTCGGCCCGACCGTAGAAGCCCTCATCGCCCACGGCGACCAGCTGGCGTGGCGCCAGTCCCTTCACATAGCGGCTCATCTCCTCGACCCAGGCGACCAGCGTGTCACCAGATGCGTCGGACGGGCAGCGAGGCTCGTTCGCCAGCTCCCACGCCATGATTGTCGGGTCGGCGTCGTACCGCAGCCCGGTGTACCGGTTCCGCCGGCCGATCACATGCCCCACCCAGGCCTGATAGCAGTTCCTGATGTCACGGTGCCGGAAGAAGTCGTCGTGCTCGGCCGAGAACCAGGTGGCGTACTGCGGTATCCCGCCGAAATCACTCCAGTTGTTCGTCAGCACGATCACGAGGCGGAGCCCGAGCTGGCCGGCCCTGAACACGGCGTGGTCCAGGTGCGCGAAACCGTCCTCGTCATAGGTGAAGGGCGCCGGCTGGAGCACGACCCCGTCGGCCGCGGAACCGTCGAGGAAACCCCAGCAGCGCACCACCCGCAACCCCATCGACCGGGCGTCCGTGAGCACGCGGTCGGTCATGTGGCGACCCTTGTAGTGGAGGTAGTAGTTGTTCGTGCCACCGAAGCGGAACCGGCGGCCGTCGACGGTGAAGCAGCTACGGCTCGCGGTGCCGCTACAACTTGCGGTGCCGCCACGGCTCACGGTGACGAACGCGCGGGGGCCGTACCCACCGGCTGTCGGTCCGGCCGAGGCCGCTCCAGCCTGCGGATCCGTTCGATCATGGTCCATGGCGACCTCCTGCTGTCGGGCCGGGGCCACGGCCGATAAGGATGCGGACGACCTCGGGAAACAGCAGACTTCCATAAACGAACAGCGGCGCCGAATCCGCTGATACCGGCGTCAACCGGGTGGCGCCGGCCACGGACGCTTGGGATGGACGGGCATTGGCAGGCGGCATCGACGATCTCTCCGACGGCAGCGGGACGGGGATGACAGCCATGGTGAACGATCGTCGCGGTGGCGGCCCACCGGTCTCCGGCGGGCCTGGCGCGCAGGCACCGACGTGCGAGACCGGACGTTCGTCCGCGGATGTGCGCCCGCCAGGACGCCAGCCGTGGCGGTTGGGCCTGCGCCGGCAGTGGCCGAGCGCCACCGACGTCCGCCAGGTCGGGTCGGAGCCGGACTACCGTTTCACACTGGCCAACGAACGGACATTTCTCGCCTGGATCCGAACCGCGCTGGCGCTGTTGGCAGGCGGTGTCGCGGTCGTGCAGGTCGTGCCGGACTTCGGTTTCCCAGGCAGCCGTCACGTCCTCGGCGTCACGTTCGTCATCATGAGCATCGTCATCTCCACGACCAGCTACCGGCGCTGGGCGGACGTGGAACGCGCCCTGCGGCTCGGGCGGCCGCTGCCCCCGTCGCACGTACCCCGCCTGCTGGGTGTCGTGATCACATTGGTGAGCCTGATCGCCCTGGCATCCATCCTGTACAGCTCCGGAGGTGCAGGTCGATGACCCGGCCCGCCGTCGGGCACCCCGAGGAGATACCCGACCCGGGGCTGCAGAGCGAACGCACCTACCTCGCCTGGCAGCGCACCGGCCTGTCCTTCGCCGCCGTCGGCGTGTTTCTCGTGCACGCAACACGCCACCTGGGTCACCTGGGCCCGTTGGGCCGCCTGGGCGCCGGGCTTCCCGGGATCCTCGGGCTGGCCACCGGTGCAGTGATCATGTTACGTGGACTCCTCCGCTACCGGCAGGCCGTCGCCGGTGCAGGTACGGGTGGGCCCGGCGTATCGGCGCCGACCGCGGTCGGCGCAGTCGCGGCCGCCGCGAGCCTGGTCGCCGTCGGCGGGCTCCTCGTCCTGCTGGCGGGCGCCTTTTAGCGCCCGCGCGACCCGGCGTCGATCACGTCGCCGCGCTTTCGCACGCCGCTCACACAGCTCAATCGTTCAATTCGCACGACCGTACGGTCCGATGGAGGGACGATTTCGGTGAAAGGACGGTGCCGATGATGCGCGGTACACCAATGGGGACCAGAATGCGCTGGGCGGTCCGGCACGGCGCGGCGCGAGCCGTGATACGCACGGCCCAGCGTCGGGGTGATCAGCACACGCTCCTGCTCACCGATCCGACGCTTCGTGCCGACCCGTTCCCGCTGTACGACGAGATGCGCTCGCAGGGCGCTTTCACATCCGGACGGTTGGCAATGATGACTGTCAGCCACCAGGCCGCGGCTGCCGTCCTGCGCGGTGAGCAGTTCCGGGTCGGGTTCGACGGCTCGGCGCTTCCTCGGCTCCTGCGCATGGTGTGGGCCGCATCCCGCGATGAAAGGGTCAACGGCCCGCTCAACCCGCCGTCGTTGCTCGCAGTCGACCCGCCCGACCACACTCGCTATCGCAAGCTCGTGTCGAAGGTGTTCACGCCCCGAGCGATCGAGAACCTGCGTGGACGTATCGAGGAGACCGCCGACGAACTCCTCGACGACATGGCGGGCGCGGCCGGCGTCGACCTCGTCGGCCGCTACGCCAGCCTGTTGCCGGTCACGGTGATAGCCGAAATCCTCGGCATTCCGGCCGATATGCGCGCACAGTTGCTGGCCTGGGGCACCGCGGCGGCACCGAGTCTCGACATCGGCCTGTCCTACCCGGAGTACCGGCATGCGGAGAATGCGCTCCGGGATATCAACACCTGGCTGCACGGACATTTCGAACGCCTGCGCCGCAACCCGGGCGACAATCTGCTCAGCAAGCTGGTCCTCGCCGTCGACGAAGGCCAGCGACTGAACGAGACGGAATTGACCTCGACCGCACAACTACTGCTCGCAGCAGGCTTCGAGACAACCGCCAACCTTCTCGGAAACGGCGCCGTCCTGTTGCTGAGTCACCCCGAGCAACAGACGCTCCTGCGCGATGACCCGGGCCTGTGGCCCAACGCCGTCGAGGAGATCCTGCGGTACGAATCACCAGTACAAATCGCCGCCCGATTCGCGCACGAGGACACCGAGATCTGCGGTGTTCCGATACAGGCCAACCAACTGGTCGCCGTCTTTCTCGGCGGCGTCAACCGGGACCCGGCCATTTTCACCGATCCCCACTCTTTCGACATCCGGCGAGCCAACGCCCGAGAACATCTGGCCTTCTCCAACGGCATCCACTACTGCCTCGGTGCCGCGCTCGCCCGCCTCGAAGGTGAGATCGGCCTTCGTAAGCTGTTCGAGCGCTATCCGGAGCTGGCGTTCGCCGACGAGCCCCGCCGACGGCAGACCCGGGTCCTACGCGGGTACGCGGCGATACCGGTTACCCCGGAGAGCAGAACTCACCCGCCCGTCGCCGCCATCGAAAACTGACCGTGCGCACACGTCAGTCACGGAAGTGGATGGCACACCGGCTCTCAGGCGAAGCGCCCCTGGCCGCGGGCTTCTCCCGCGGTCGCTTCGGTACGCGTTTGTGCCTCGGTACGCGCATGTGCCTCGGTACGCGCATGTGTACGGGTGGCTTCGCTAACTGCGGGGGCGCCGAATCCGGTGGACGGGAACATGTCCAGCGCCGCAAGTTCGCGCCGGACACCCCGCATCCGGGTAGCCATTGCAATCTTCGTCAGCCCGGTGGCCAGTGCCGCAAGACTCACCCAGAGAACCAGCAGGGTGAGGGAGCGGTTCGGATAGGCGGCGGCCCAGAAGGCAACCCCGATCTCGAACGCGCCGACGATCAGCGGCATCCACCACTGTGCGGTTCCGCGAAGTTCTGTCGTGCGAAGCTCGGCGCGGCGCGCGACGAAGGCGTTCACAACATCATAAATACCCTTGCCCAACAGGTACCAGGCTACGATCCGGGCCACCACCGTGAAGGTCGGATCCGGCCAGGCCAACGCGACCACGCCACCGGCGACAAAGAGCACCGCGAGCAGGGCGTGTGACCAGCGCCAGTCCCGTGTTGTCGCAGTCGTGGCGAGCAACTCACTCACTGCACTGACAAGCAGGACGACACCCAGTAGTACCGCGATGGACCGTTCGGTCGTCAGATCGAACTGGATCATCGCCAGGGCGAACAAGGCCCAGGCGATCCCCACAGCGAGGACGAGCCACCACGGAACGCCTCCAGCGCGTTCGCCGTCCCGGTGCGCCGGTGCTGTTGCGGCACTCACGGCTGCTCTCCCATCTCGAGGCCTGACCGAAAACCGTTTTCAGAGCCTGTTTGGGATCTTGGCTTCCTCACGGTCCAAACGCCGTGATGCCCATGTTCGGGCCTCTCATTCCTGTCGCGGCAAAGAATCATTACGGCCGTGCCGGAAACGGATGATCCGGATTGATGGGCAGACAGTGGGTAAAATGCCCATAGACCAGCGGCCAATAACTATTCCGCACTCATGACGACCAGCCTGGACCAATGCACGGGCATGCACTGGTCCAGGACCAATGCCGCTGGCGGGGCCAGTCGGTGGGGGCTAGGCCTTCCGACCGACGCCGCAGTATCCGTCGACCGGGGCCGGCAGGCTACCGTCCGGAGTGGGTTCGGGCCGCCAGTGGGTGTGCGACACGACTCCGGGTTCGATCAGTTCAAGCCCGTCGAAACGGCGGGCGATCTGCTCGGGGGTGCGCAGGATGTACGGGACGGCGCCGGTCTCGTTGTAGTCGTCCTGGGCCTCGTCGAACCCGGTGTCGCCGGCCGGGCGGGTGCCGTCGTAGGTCGCCAGATAGCTGCCTGATGGCAGGGCGTCCAGCAGTCGCTTCACGATGGACAGCACCTCGTCGTCGTCGACGATGTGGCCGAGGATCCCCATCAACATCAGCGCAACCGGCTGGTCGAAGTTCAGCGTACGCGCCGCACCGGCCAGGATGGTGTCCGGATCCCGCAGGTCGGCGTCGAGGTAGTCCGTGACTCCGTCAGGAGTGCTGACCAGCAGCGCGCGGGCGTGGACCAGTACCAGGGGGTCGTTGTCAACATAGACGATCCGGGAGTCCGGAGCGACCCGCTGGGCGACCTCATGGGTGTTGTCGGCCGTGGGTAGACCCGTGCCGATGTCGAGGAACTGCCGGATACCCGCCTCACCGGCCAGGTAGGCGACCGCACGGGAAAGAAAACCCCGGGACGCACGGGCCAGTTCGCCGATACCCGGGAAGACCTTGACGTATTCATCGCCGGCGGCCCGGTCCACCGGATAACAGTCCTTGCCGCCCAGCCAATAATTCCAGATCCGGGCGGAATGCGGAACGGAGGTGTCGATCCTCGACCACAGGTCTTGCTCGGACGACTCATCGCCTGCCATGGGGGCGGTCTCCTGGTATGCGTAATGTCTGCTGTCGTTCCATACCGTACCGCCACAACCAGGACCCGCCCACCCCGCCCGGCCAGTTCCGGCGAAACAGAGCCCGACGATAGGAACGCGCCGGACGACACGCCCGGGAACCGTCCGCGAATTAGGAGATCATCTGATACTGGATCTCTCCACGATCTATCCTGCACGGATCGTGCACCGGCTGACGGAGCCCGACGCGAGCTGCCTGGCGGGTTCCGGCTCGCGGATCTGGTAGTCCGGCCCCAGACTTGTACCCGTCCCTATTCGTCCGAGCCTCCGGCGACGATCGGCATCGCTCACGGCCACGGCAGGACTGGTCCCACCATGAATCCAACGCCGCCACCCCAGTGGCCGGGCGCGGCGGGCAGCCTTCCTTTTCCCTCCTGCCCACCATCGCCGACCTGCCGACTACCGCCAACCGCTTGCTGTGTCTCATCGACCGAGGCAACGGGTTCGACGACGACGTCGCTCTGCTCCTCGCTCGCGCCAACCCGTGCTCGCATGGGTCGTGATCGGCCCGGAGGTTCCGTCTCTGCAACCTGATTCGGCACCGTACCATCACCCTTTGCACCAGAACCATCACGGATGGGGTACTCGATTGCGTACCGGCGGTGGATGATGCGATCCAGGATGCGGCCACCCGCCTGTCGGTCGGGAGCGCCGGGCTTGTCCATCCTTCCTGGGCACTTCCC
>NZ_CAUVXP010000057.1:0-32253 GCF_963555955.1 Protofrankia sp. Cas3 | reverse complement strand
GTGCTGCCGAGCGAGCCGAGCGCCCTGGGCTCGCGCTTGGTGATGACGTTGATCGGCGCGAGGAAGATGTGCAGGTGCTTGGAGTAGGCGACCAGCACCAGGAAGCCCATGATGATGGCGATGTTGAGCAGTAGGAAGACCGTCTCGATGTGCCCGTTGATCGACGTCGAGAAGGCGTCCAGCGGACGGCTGACCAGATACGAGGCAAAGGCCCACCTGGTGTCCCCCTGCGGGTGGGTGCCGGCGTTGAACTGGGCGCCACGCAGGATCAGCAGGGTGACCATCACCGATGTGATCATCCCGAGGATGACCCAGGCCGGCCCCGTGTGTGACCCGTAGAACCGCGACTTTCGCTCGAGGCGGGCGGGGGCGTTGCGCAGCCGGATGACCGTGAAGGCCGCCAGCCCTGCCAGGACCGCGACGGTGAAGAAGTCCTCAATGAAGCCGACCGCCGCCCAGTGCCCGAACAGCGGGATGTGGAAGTGATCATCAAACAGAGCGCCGAACGCCTCGATCACGGTCAGCATGAGGATCGTGAAGCCCCAGAAGGTGAAGGCATGCGCAATCCCGGGGACCGTCCACTTCAGCAGCTTCCGCTGACCGCCGACCTCGCTGATCTCACTCCACAGGCGCACGCCGGCTCCGTCGAACCGACCGGGAGCGGGCTGACCCTGGCGGATCAGCCTGAACAACCAGTAGAACCGTCGTCCGGCCACCGCCAGAGCGACAACGGCGATCACTCCACCGATAGCGAGTCTCAACACATCCTCCAGTTACTCCTACCGACGGTGGGAGCGTACTGCTACCAGTCGGTAACTTGCCCGCCGAACCAGACCGACCCCAGTCAGACCGCCGCCTACCGGATCGCCGCCTACCAGGTCGCTGCCCACCTTCCTACACACACGGGTCACGCGCAGCCCTTAGGGCGACCGGCAGAACGCTCCGATCCGGCCAGCGGCGATCTGGCTCACAGCTATCCAAATTAGATCAAACAGCTATATCATATACCTGTCTTTTTTCAGGGGCGGACCGGACCAACGTCCCGCCAACCAAGGGAAACTTGGACCAATTACTGGGATTCCCTTGTCCTGACACGGCCAACGGTTGCAGGATGAGTGCGGCCCGTAACACGCGTGCGCGCTGTCGCGATGACGCTCGGCGCTTGGAAGAGTTGCGAATGCCAAGGCTCCGGACGATGTTGGCGACCTCACGATCCTTGGTGGACACGATGGCGAGTACGACCAAGAGCCTGACCAGGGGCCCGCTCAGGGGCCCGCTGCGAGGTCCGTTCGGAGGCGATACCCGGGACCGTCCCGGCTACTCCCTCCAGATGGCCTACCAGCGGGCGCGCGAACAGCACGCGCAGATGCGGCGTGAACGCCTCGCGCACACCGTGCCGCGCGCCGCATTGCGCGCCTTCCCCATCGCGGTCATATTCGCGGTCCTGGTCGCGTCGGGTCTTCGCCTGTCGATCTCCATCGCCGTGGCCGTGTTTCTGCTGATCGAGCTCGGTTGGCCACTGATCGTGATCGGCCGATCATTCGATCCGGTCGCTGAGATCGAGACGCTGCGCGAGAGCGCCGATGCCGAACGCAAGACGGCCAGCGCGATCAACCGGCTCCGCCGCTATGGATACGTAATCATGCACGACCGCCGCGTCCCCGGTTCCGAGGCGACCATCGGGCACCTGCTGGTCGGGCCGGGCGGAGTCATGGTGATAAAGAGCGACGCCTCCACCGGCACCGTGCGCTACGCCAAGGCCGGGACCAAGGACGGCGCCAAGGTCGACGGACAGCCCTTGACTCAGCCGCTCGACCTCACCAAATGGCTCGGGGACGAGGTTCGCGCCCGGACCCGTACGGCCACACCAATGATCAAGATTCCGGTCACGCCGATCCTGGCGATGGTCGAGGCGGGCGTTCTGTGGAGCGACGGAGCGGTCGAAGGTGTCACGCTCATCAGCCTGAAGGATCTTGTTTCCTATGTCCGGGGCCGGCCGGACCGGCTCAACCCGGCGGAGGTCACCAAGGTGGTCGCCGTCGTCCAGCGTCTGTTCCCGACGTACTCGCTCAACCAGCTCGCCGACTCCGTCACCGTCGACCGCGACCAATGGCTCACGTTGATGGACACGCTGCGCACCATTCGTGAACGCGGTGGCGACGCTACCGACATGGTCGATCGAGTGATGAAGATCGAAAGTGATCTCGCGCGACTTGCCGAAGCAGGCGGCCGGTCCGCCATCCCGACGGGACGTACCGATGACGACCGCGGGGACGACGACAGGGACGACGACGGGGACGACGACGGGGATCTCATCAACGAACTCACGGGCATGACCGACGCTTAGAGCGACCGGCAACAGGGACCCGGACTCGAACCGGGACGACTACCCGGCTGACCGTCGTGGCCCGGACCCACAGGATCCCGGCGCTCCGTTCAGCGCCTGATTCGTCAACGCCCCGTTCCCGCCAGCCCGCCAGCCCCTGGCCTGCCGCATCCCCCTGCACAGACGGCCGACGGACCTGGGCTGGTAGGCCTGGGCTGGTAGGCCTGGGCTGGTAGGCCTGGGCTGGTAGGCCTGGGCGGTGGGTTGTTGTCGCGTCCCGCCCGGCCGGTCTCGCATCCCCCGTGGCGGCCGAGGCGGCCTGCCGCAGCTCGGGAACAGAACCGTCCTCAGGAACATTGAGTCTGAGCAACTCATGTTTGACGATGGCCTGGCTATCATTAGATTCTGAGTGCGAAGGACTCAACTACTACCCGAGCGGTCCCGGCCGAGTTCCCGAGAGAACCGAGCAGCCGGGCCGTCCTGATCTGAGAGGCACACAGACATGGCACGAGCGGTCGGTATCGACCTCGGCACCACGAACTCCGTCGTGAGCGTGCTCGAGGGCGGCGAGCCCACGGTGATCGCCAATGCCGAGGGCTCCCGGACGACCCCGTCCGTCGTCGCCTTCGCCAAGAACGGCGAGGTCCTGGTTGGCGAAGTCGCGAAACGGCAGGCGGTCACGAACGTCGAACGGACCATCCGGTCGGTCAAGCGCCACATGGGCACCGACTGGAAGATGAAGGTCGACACCAAGGACTTCACTCCGCAGCAGATCAGCGCCTTCATCCTCCAGAAGCTCAAGCGGGATGCCGAGTCCTACCTCGGTGAGACCGTGGCCGACGCGGTCATCACCGTGCCCGCCTACTTCGACGACGCCCAGCGTCAGGCGACGACCGAGGCGGGCACCATCGCCGGTCTCAACGTCCTGCGCATCGTGAACGAGCCCACCGCGGCCGCCCTTGCCTACGGCCTGGACAAGGGCGAGAAGGAACAGACCATTCTGGTCTTCGACCTCGGTGGCGGCACCTTCGACGTGTCCCTGCTGGAGATCGGCGACGGCGTTGTCGAGGTGAAGTCAACCTCCGGTGACACCCACCTCGGTGGCGACGACTGGGACCAGCGCGTCACCGACCACCTGATCAAGACCTTCTCCGGTCAGCACGGCGTCGACCTCGGCAAGGACAAAATGGCCCTGCAGCGCCTGCGGGAAGCCGCCGAGAAGGCCAAAATCGAACTGTCGCAGTCCACCCAGACAAGCATCAACCTGCCCTACATCACCGCCTCGGCCGAGGGCCCGCTGCACCTGGACGTCACCCTGACCCGCTCGGAGTTCCAGCGGATGACCTCCGATCTGATCGACCGCTGCAAGCACCCCTTCCAGCAGGCCGTGAAGGACGCCGGGGTCAAGGTCAGCGACATCGACCATGTCGTGCTCGTGGGTGGCTCCACCCGGATGCCGGCCGTGGTCGACCTGGTCCGCGAGCTCACCGGCGGCAAGGAGCCGAACAAGGGTGTCAACCCCGACGAGGTCGTCGCCGTGGGCGCATCCCTGCAGGCCGGTGTCCTCAAGGGTGAGGTCAAGGACGTCCTGCTGCTCGACGTCACCCCGCTGTCCCTCGGCATCGAGACCAAGGGCGGGATCATGACCAAGCTCATCGAGCGCAACACGACCATCCCCACCAAGCGGTCGGAAATCTTCACCACCGCCGAGGACAGCCAGCCCTCCGTCCAGATCCAGGTCTTCCAGGGCGAGCGCGAGATGGCGTCCTACAACAAGAAGCTCGGCATGTTCGAGCTCACCGGCCTGCCGCCGGCACCCCGCGGCATCCCGCAGATCGAGGTCACCTTCGACATCGACGCCAACGGGATCGTCCACGTCTCCGCGAAGGACCTGGGAACCGGCAAGGAACAGTCGATGACGATCACAGGCGGCTCGGCGCTGCCCAAGGACGACATCGACAAGATGGTCCGTGACGCCGAGCAGTATGCCGAGGAGGACCGCAAGCGCCGCGAGGAGGCCGAGACCCGCAACCAGGGCGAAACGCTCGTGTACTCCACCGAGCGGTTCCTGGCCGAGAACGGCGACAAGATCGAAGCAGCGATCAAGGTCGATGTGGAGGAGAAGCTGTCGACGCTGCGCGCGGCGGTCGGCGGTACCGACATCGCGGCCATTCGCGAGGCCACCGGCGAGCTCGCCAAGGCCAGCTCCGCGATGGGTCAGTCGCTCTACGCCGATGCGCAGAGCGCGGCCGGCGCGGGCGGAGCAGGCGGTCCGGCCGGCGCGGGCGGTCCGGGCACGGACGACGACGTCGTGGACGCCGAGATAGTGGACGAGGAGGACAAGAAGTGACCTCGGCGCGCGGGGATGACTGGACGCTCAGCATGTCCACGCCGGACGAACCCGTGATCGTCCGGGACAAGCGCCGCATTGATCCCGAGAGCGGGCAGGTACGAGGGGACGCCATCCGGGTGGAGACAAAGGCTACCGGCGACGCCGCCGCGGCGGCCGCGAGCCCTGCAGGCGCCGCGAGCGTGGGCGCCGCAACCGACGGTGGGGAGTTGCTGGAGTCCCTGCGTCAGCAGGTCGTCGAACGCACCGCCGACCTCCAGCGGCTCAAGGCCGAGTTCGACAACTACCGCCGCCGCGTCGAGCGGGACCGCCAGGTCATGGCCGAGCAGGCGACGGGAAAGCTGCTGGCGGTGCTGCTGCCCACCCTCGACGACATCGGCCGGGCACGTGACCATGGCGATCTGGAGGGTCCGTTCAAGGCGGTCGCCGAGTCGCTGGAGAGCGCGCTTGAGACCGCCGGCCTTGAGCGGTTCGGCTCCCAGGGCGACGAGTTCGACCCGTTGATCCACGACGCGCTCATGCACACCTACTCCTCGCAGGTGACCCGGTCGACCTGCGTGGACGTCTTCCGCGCCGGCTATCGCCACGCCGGTCGGGTACTGCGCCCGGCCCAGGTATCGGTCGCGGAGCCGGCGCCGGATGCCGACGCGGATGCCGACGCGGGTGCGGGTGCGGCCGCCGAGACTGCCATCGAGGCTGACATGAACCAGAGCGTGCGAGACGCGACGGCGGGAAGCACGCCGAATGCGGGAGGCGGCGCGACGGAAGCCGTCGAGTAGTCGATGCCATCCGCCCTTTTGCCAGACAACGTCCGCTTCGAGCGTCGATACACGACATGATGGTGAAAGGAGGGGCGCCGTGAGTGTTCGTGACATGGTCGAAAAGGATTACTACGCCGCTCTCGGCGTCCCCAAGGACGCCTCGGCTACCGATATCAAGAAGGCCTACCGCCGGCTTGCCCTCGAGCTGCATCCGGACAAGAACCCCGATGACCCGAAGGCAGAGGCGCGCTTCAAGGAGGTCTCCGAGGCCTACGACGTGCTGTCGGACGAGTCCCGGCGCCGGGAGTACGACGAGGCGCGGGCGCTGTTCGCCGCGGGTGGCACCGCGGGCCATCCCACGGGTGGTTACGGCTACCAACCGGGCGGGTACGGCGCAGGCGGTGCGTTCAACCTGGATGACCTGCTGGGCGGGGCGGGCGCGGGCCCCGGTCCCGGCGGCCTCGGGGGTCTGTTCGACAACCTCTTCCAACGGTCGCCAAGCGGCCGTGGCCCTCGCCGTGGCAGCGACATCGCGGCCGAGGTCACGATCCCGTTCGAGAAGACCCTGACCGGGCTTGAGGCCACCGTCCGCCTGCCGGGCGCCGCGACCTGCGTCACCTGCGTGGGAAGCGGCGCCCGGCCGGGCACGATGCCGCGAACATGCACGACCTGCCGGGGCCTGGGCGTGGTGTCCCGTTCGCAGGGTGGGTTTGCCCTGTCGGAGCCGTGCCGTGACTGCATCGGCAAAGGGACGATCATTGAATCACCGTGCCCGAGCTGCCTGGGCACGGGACGGCGGGAACGCGAACAGCGGATCCGTATCCCACCAGGGGTCGCGGACGGTCAACGGCTCCGGGTCCGGGGCCGCGGATCGCCGGGTGAACGCGGCGGGCAGTCCGGCGACCTCGAAGTCACCGTCCACGTGCTGGCCCACCCGGTTTTCGGCCGTGAGGGGCACAACCTGACGATCATCCTGCCGGTGACCTTCACCGAAGCCGCGCTGGGTGCATCGGTCAAGGTTCCGACGATCGACGGTGCCCCGCTGACGGTGAAGGTTCCGTCCGGAACGTCGAGCGGGCAGCGCCTGCGGGTTCGGGACCGCGGGGTGCCGCGGGGCGGCCACGGCCACGGTGACCTCATCGTGACGATCGAAGTCACGGTGCCACGGCCCGCTGACCTCTCCCCCAAGGCCCGCACCGCGCTACAGGAGTTCGCGCACGCCCATCCCGAAGATCCACGCACGTCGCTGATGGCACAGATGGAGGGCCGGCCATGAAACCACGGCCGAGCCGAACGGCCGATCCGCCGCTCCCACCGAACGGTCTGCCTGCGGCACCCCGGCCCGGCCCCGGGCCGGCGCACGACGACGACACTCCCGTGTATGTGATCTCCATTGCCGCGCAGCTGGCCGGCATGCACCCGCAGACGCTGCGGGCCTACGACCGGCTGGGGCTGGTGACTCCGGGTCGCACATCCGGACGCGGCCGGCGATACTCCGTCCGGGATGTGGCGCTGCTGCGGGAGGTACAACGGCTGTCCCAGGAGGAGGGGGTCAACCTTGCGGGGATCCGCCGGATCCTGGAGCTGGGCAGCCAGGTGATGATCCTACAGGCGCAGGTCCGCCAACTTACCGAGGAGCTGGCGCTGGCCCGCGCCGACGCCGAACGCCGGGTGGCCGAGGCGCACAAGAGCCACCGGCGGGATCTTGTTCCGGTCGACCGCGGTGCGATCGTGGTCTGGCGACCCGGCCCGCGTCGTTAGACCACCTGCGCCCAGCCACCTGCGCCCAGGCACGACAAACCCAGGCACGACAGCGCCGCGCCCGCTGCTGCTGGACCCGACTGCCTTGCGAGACCCAATCTTAAGCCGGAACGACTCAACTATTCTGAGCGTTAATGAAGATGGAATCAACTAAACGATCATTCTAGGACTCCCATGAACGTGGACCGGCTCACCGCTCGCTCCCAGGAAGCACTCTCCTCCGCAGTCAGCCGCGCTACCGGCGACGGCTCACCGCTCGTCGACCCGCTACATCTACTCGTAGCCGTCCTGAGTCAGTCGGGCGGGGTCGCAGTCGACCTCCTTGACGTCACCGGGGCCCCGCTTGCCCAGGTACGCGCCCGTGCCGAGGCCGCGGTCAGCCGGCTGCCGCACGCCACCGGCGCCAGCGTCTCCCCACCTCAGCTGTCCCGGCAGCTCATCACCGTCCTGGACAACGCCGAGCGGCAGGCGAACCGGCTCGGCGACGAGTACACCTCAGTGGAGCACCTGTTGGTCGCGCTCGCAGAGGAGGGCGGCGAGGCGGCGCGGGTGCTCACCGAGTTCGGCGCAACCGCTGAAACCCTGCGTGGCGCCTTCGAAACCGTCCGCGGTGGTGTCCACCGGGTGACCAGCCGCGATCCCGAGGACTCCTACCGGGCGTTGGAGAAGTTCTCCGTCGACCTCACCGAGCAGGCTCGAGCCGGCAAGCTCGATCCGGTCATCGGCCGCGACGCCGAGATTCGGCGGGTTGTGCAGGTCCTGTCGAGACGGACGAAGAACAACCCCGTCCTCATCGGCGAGCCCGGCGTCGGCAAGACCGCGATCGTCGAAGGGCTCGCACTGCGGGTCGTCGCCGGTGACGTTCCAGAGTCCCTGCGCGACCGCCGCATCGTGTCGCTCGACCTCGGGTCGATGGTGGCCGGGTCGAAACTGCGCGGTGAATTCGAGGAACGGCTACGGGCCGTCCTCAACGAAATCCGGTCCGCCGAAGGTCGGCTCATCACGTTCATCGACGAGCTGCACACGGTGGTCGGTGCCGGCGCCGCCGAAGGTGCCATGGACGCGGGCAACATGCTCAAGCCCATGCTCGCCCGCGGCGAGCTGCGAATGATCGGCGCAACAACCCTCAACGAGTACCGCACCCGCATCGAGAAGGACCCGGCCCTGGAGCGCCGATTCCAGCCGGTACTGGTCGGCGAGCCCTCGGCCGAGGACACCATCGGTATCCTGCGCGGGCTCAAAGAGCGGTACGAGGTGCACCACGGCGTGCGCATCACCGATGCGGCCCTCGTCGCCGCGGCCACCCTCTCCGACCGGTACGTCAGCGGGCGGTTCCTGCCCGACAAGGCAATCGACCTGGTGGACGAGGCCGCATCCCGCCTCCGGATGGAGATCGACAGCCGACCCGTGGCCATCGACGAGCTGGAACGGGCCGTACGGCGTCTGGAGATCGAGGAGATGGCGCTGTCCAAGGAGAGCGACGACGCGTCGAAGGAGCGCCTGGGCCGCCTCCAACGCGAGCGGGTCGACAAGCGGGCGGAGCTGACAAGCCTCACCGCCAGGTGGCAGGCGGAGAAGAGTTCCATCGTCGAGGTGCAGAAGGTCAAGGAGGAGCTGGAGAACGCCAAGCGCGCCGTCGAGGTCGCCGAACGGGATCTTGACCTGGCCAAGGCCGGCGAGCTGCGTTACGGCATGATCCCGATGCTGGAGAAGCGGCTCGCGGCGGCAACCGACGCGCTACCCGGCCCAGACGAGCCCGGCGGCGCGATGCTGAAGGAGGAGGTCGGCCCGGACGACGTCGCCGAGGTTGTCGCATCCTGGACCGGCATTCCCGCCGGCCGGCTCCTGGAGGGTGAGAGCGCCAAACTGCTCCGCATGGAGGACGAACTGCACGCCCGCGTGATCGGGCAGCATGCCGCGGTAGGTGCTGTCTCCGACGCCGTGCGCCGCGCTCGCGCCGGCATCTCCGACCCGGATCGGCCGACCGGCTCGTTCCTCTTCCTTGGTCCCACCGGCGTCGGGAAAACCGAGCTGGCGAGAGCACTCGCCGACTTCCTGTTCGACGACGAACGGGCCGTGGTGCGCATCGACATGAGCGAATATGCCGAGAAACACTCGGTGGCCAGGCTCATCGGCGCGCCGCCCGGCTATATCGGGTTCGAGTCCGGCGGGCAGCTCACCGAGGCCATCCGCCGGCGTCCGTACAGCGTGATCCTGCTGGACGAGGTCGAGAAGGCGCATCCCGACGTCTTCGACATTCTGCTGCAGGTGCTCGACGACGGACGCCTCACCGACGGTCAGGGCAGAACGGTCGACTTCCGCAGCACGATCGTGGTAATGACGTCCAACCTCGGGTCGCAGTTCATCGCGGACCCGACCCTGTCACCCCAGGTGCGACGCGACTCGGTGATGGTCATCGTCCGGGAGGCGTTCAAGCCCGAGTTCCTCAACCGACTTGACGACGTTCTGGTCTTCGATCAGCTGGCCAAAGAAGATCTCGCCCGCATCGTCGACCTCCAGCTCGACCGGCTGCGGGCTCGGCTCACCGACCGGCGCATCACGCTCACAGTCACGGACTCAGCGCGGGCCTGGCTCGCCGACGCCGGCTTTGATCCGGTCTTCGGGGCACGCCCGCTGCGCCGGCTGGTGCAGACCTCGATCGGCGACTCGCTCGCCCGGGAGCTGCTCGCCGGCATCGTGCGGGACGGCGACGAAGTCGTCGTGGAGGTCGACCCGGACCGACCCGGCCTCCGTGTTCAACCGGCCGTCCGCGCGGCGTGACCCAGCCGGGTTCACCACGATGGGTTCGTCACGATGGCCCGACAGTGGCCGTGCGGATCCGCCAGTTGCCGGTGTCATCGCGGTGGAGGATCTCGCCATCCTCATGGAGCCTACGGTGATGTCGCCCGCACTGGAGGACGAGGTTGGCGAGGTCGGTGGGTCCCCCATCAATCCAGTGCACGAGATGATGGCTGTCGCAGAAAGAGGGTGGACGATCGCATCCCGGATAGACGCATCCACCGTCGCGGAGCTCCAGCGCACGGTACTGCGCTGGAGAAACAGTAGGAGTGGCTCGGCCCAGCTCCAGAATCTCGCTGTCACCCCAGGTCAACAGCCGGGTCACCCGCGCGTCGCAGGCCAGTCTCCGGACGGCGGCGTGACCGATGAGCCCGCCACCGGCGAAGCCCGCCCGGGCGGTGAACCCGGCGGGGAGCTCCCCACCGGGTTCCGTTGTGGGCTCGCGTCCCTGCGATCGCGCCGCAGCGGGTCCGACCCAGTCGACGCCCGGTTGCCCCGGCGGCGGTACCAGCGTCGCGACATCGACCACTGCGGTCAGCTGGGGACGATGTCCATGCACCTGGGAAAGATCTGCCTGGCCCAGGTAATGCCTGGCGATTTCGATCAGGGCATCCGCCCGCCGCTGCGCCTTTGACCGGTCATCGCCCACTGTGGGTGCGCCTCCCATCGCCGCGTCCAACGCCGCGGTGACGGTCTCTCCACCCTCGGCGTCGAACTGTGCATCCAGGAACACCTTGCCTTCAACCGAGGATGAAACGATCAATCCACGGGCCCGATGTGCCCTGTCACGGTCTCTGTCCGCGCCGTCAGGATCAGAGGCCTGCGCCCAGTAACGCACGACCCGCCCCAACGTCGCCGGGTCCGTCCCCCGAGCCGCAAATGTGAACATCCCATGGGATTTGATCGCCGCCTCCCGACGTTGTGGCGTCACCGCCGAGGTCACCGCACGAACATGGGCGAAGGACACATCACCCTCGCGGAACGCGGCCGTCAGTTCTGGTAACACCGCCAGCTCCCGACTCGCGCGCAGCACTGCCGACCCTGCGGACCGCGACACCCCGCAACGGGAGCGCAGCCACGCCTGCACGGACAGGAAACCCTCGAGCTGCCACCACCGCGACGTGTCCAGACGATCGATCGAGCGCACCCACAATGCCTCCAAGGCGTTGGTGAACCGACGCAACTCCATGACAAACTCCGCCACGTCCTGTGCTGACAATTCCGACGGATCGAACCCGGCCGCCATGCCCCGCAGCCCGGGTAGGTCAGCCAACCCACTGCCGGTCATACTGCCGGTCATACCGCCACCCCCACCGAAAGTCGAACTTATGTTCGAAGTGTAGCTGACGATTCGGCCACGATCAACCCGTCGACGACATGCCGAACCCGCGCTCGTGATCCGGCGCAGCGCTGTGGCGCCAGGTTGTGGACGCATGGCTGTGGACGCAAGGCTGTGATGCGGGTAGCGGCGCTAGAGTGTGCCGGTGTGTATTCCCGGTCGGCCGACCCGTCGCATCCTGATGGCCGGGGCCGCCGTGACTCTCATGGGATGCTCGGCGACCGCAGGCAACGCCGGTCGAGCCGGAGCCCAACCCGAGGCAGGCGCACCCTCGCCCGCGCCGGCGGCACCCGCAGCCGCCTCCCAACCGGCGCAACCGTCGGCAACCGCGTTGACGCCGACCGCGGCGGGCGGGCCCGCAACCGAACTGATGCGCGCGAGTTCAGGACGCCCGGAGGTGGCCCTGACATTCCACACCAACGGTGACATCGCCCTGGTCGACGGGCTCCTTGCCGCCGTGGCACAGGCACGTGTGCCGATTACCTGCATGTTCGTGTGCAACTGGCTGGAGCGGTATCCGGACTACGCCCGTCGCGTCAGAGACGGCGGGCACGAGATCGGGAACCACACGTACACCCATCTCGCCGATCTCGACCGGCAGAGCGTTTCCGTGGTGCGCACGGAGGTGGAGCGCTCGCAAGAAATCATGGACCGGGTGACCGGCGGACCGGGGGACTACTTCCGGCCGTCGGCGATGCACCACAGCACCCCGGCGGTACTCGCCGAGGCCGGCCGCGCCGGTTACGCACACTGTCTGTCCTACGATGTGGATCCCCTCGACTACACCGACCCCGGTGCCGACGCTGTGGTCACGCGCACACTGGCAACGGTCCAACCCGGCTCGGTGATAAGCCTGCACTTCGGGCATGCCGGTACAATTCCGGCCCTGCCACGGATCGTCGCCGGCCTGCAGCAAAAAGGGCTCCGTCCGGTGACAGTCCGCGAACTGTTCGCCTGACCCCGTCGGGCTACAGCAACCGATGACGCCGACGAGCCGGTACGAGTAATGTCGGCCGGTGCGAGGGCTGGCGATTGCCGACGAGGTCCGGGTGGCGCTGGCTGCGGGACGCCCGGTGGTCGCGCTCGAGTCGACCTTGATCGCCCACGGGCTACCCCGTCCGCGCAATCGCGAGGTCGCAGCTGAGCTGGAAGCCCTGCTGCGCGCCCGTGGGGTGACCCCGGCGACGATTGCCGTCATTGCCGGGACGCCCACGATCGGTCTGGACGCGAGCGCGCTCTCGATGATCGCGGATGCGCCTGACGTTGCGAAACTGTCCGTCCGCGATCTCCCGGTCGCCTGCGCACTGCGCCGCACCGGCGCGACCACGGTCGCCTCCACATCGCTGCTCGCCGCCCGCGCCGGCATCCGCGTGTTCGCCACCGGTGGGCTCGGCGGGGTGCACCGCGGCTGGGCCGACAGCGCCGACGAATCCGCGGACCTGGTCACGCTGGCCCGCACCCCGATCACTGTGGTCTGCGCGGGGGTGAAGTCGATCCTGGATGTCGGCGCCACCCTCGAGCGGCTCGAAACCCTCGGCGTGACCCTGCTCGGCTGGCGGACGGACATCTTCCCCGGGTTCTACCGGTCACGCACTGGATTCACGCTCGACTGGCGGGTGGACGCAGCGCACCAGGTCGCGTCCGTCATGGCGGATGCGGACGCCCTCGGCCTGCGCTCGGCCGTGATCGTTGCCAACCCGGTGCCTGAGACCGAGCAGCTCGACCATGACCTGCACGACCGCGTTCTGGCCGAGGCGCTGGCGGCGGCGGCCCGCCGCGACATACGCGGGAAGGCCGTCACACCGTTCCTGCTAGAGACCTTCCACCGCGAAACCGCTGGTGCCAGCCTGGCGACGAACATCGCGGTCGTCCGCAACAACGTCACCGTCGCCGCCGACATCGCCACCGCCTGGTCCGCCGAAGTCGGAGTCCCGCGTGGCTGAACGCCCGTACGTCCTGCTGTCGGTCGCCATGTCCGTGGACGGCTACATCGACGACGCCACCGACCGACGCCTGCTGGTGTCCAACGACGCCGACTTCGACCGGGTCGACGAGGTCCGTGCCGGTGTCGACGCCATCCTGGTAGGCGCGAACACCGTCCGTCGTGACAACCCCCGGCTGATGGTCCGGTCGACGACCCGCCGCGAGGAGCGGACGGCCCGCGGCCTGCCGGAGAGCCCAATTAAGATCACTATCACCAGCCGCGGCGAGCTCGACCCGACAGCAGCCTTCTTCACCGAGGGGACGATCGAGAAAATCGTCTACGCTGCCAGCCCCGCGGCGGCCCGGGCCCGGGAGCGCCTCGCCGACGTGGCATCCATCGTGGACGCCGGGGACCCACTCGACCTGACCGTCGTCCTGGCCGACCTCGCCGCCCATGGCGTGCGCCGGCTGATGGTCGAAGGCGGCGGCACGGTCCACACCCGGTTCCTCACCGCCGGGCTCGCGGACGAGATCCACCTGGTGATCGCGCCGTTCTTCGTCGGCGACCCGGCCGCGCCCCGCTTCGTCGGCAACGGCACGTTCCCGCACCATCCGGGCCACCGGATGGAGCTAGCCGAGGTCCGCCGGATCGGCGACGTGGTCCTGCTGCGCTACCTGCTCGGCCCGCCCGCCGGGACGACCCCGGTGTGAAGCGTCCGGCCGGCACGCCCATGCCCTTGCCTACGGAAGCTGCTGCCCACAGGAAGCGGAGGCCGCCGTATCACTACCGCGTGACGTGGCCTTACTGCGACCATCGGTGTCTGGGACCGGAGGCTGGACGCGGAGGGCGCTGGTGGCGAAAGCCTGGAAGATCGCGGCAAGGCCGGCCCGGCCGCGACTCACGTGGGTGACCCTCCTGCTATGGATCATCATAGCGGTCGTCGCCACCCCACTCGCCGGCAGGCTGACCGGCGCGCAGACGAACGACGCCTCAGCCTTCCTGCCCACCGACGCCGAGTCCACCCGCGTGCTCACGGCCGAGAAGCTCCTGCCGGGTGGGGACGCGGTACCCGCAATCGTCGTCCTCGCCCGTGATCCCGAACTGACCCCCGCCGACCGGGCGACAGCCGAAACGCTCAGCCACGAACTCCAGCGGTTCTCCGTCATCCCGGTCGGCGGGCCCGTCCCGTCCCCCAGCGGCAACGCGTTGCTGCTGAGCATCAGCCTTGCGCAACGGGCCGACATCGTGGATTTCACCGACGACGTCAAGGAGATCCGGCGGATCGTGCGTCACGCGGCGCCGCCCGGACTTCAGACCGGCCTGGCCGGACCAGCCGGCCTGCTGACCGACTCCTATGACGTGTTCAGCGGAGTGGACACCACACTGCTGTTCGTCACCGCCGGGGTCGTCGCGGCCATTCTACTGATCGTCTACCGCAGCCCTTTCCTGTGGCTGGCGCCGCTGCTGTCGGTCGCCATCGCAGACCAGGCGGCCACCGCACTGACCTACCTCGGAGCCAGGTATGGCGGCCTGACCGTCAATGGGCAGAGCGCCGGGATATTACGGGTGCTCGTGTTCGGCGCCGGCACCGACTATGCGCTCCTGCTCATCGCTCGATACCGAGAAGAACTGACCCGCTACGAAAGCGTGTACGAGGCGATGCGGGTCGCGATCCGGCGGGCCGGGCCGGCAATCGTCGCCTCCGCCGCGACCGTCATCGCAGGCCTGCTGTGCATGCTGTTAGGCGACCTCAACTCCGACCGTGGTCTCGGCCCGGTGGGCGCCATCGGAATAGCCGCGGCGCTGGTGACGATGATGACGCTTCTCCCGGCCGCACTCGTCGCGTGCGGCCGGCGGCTGTTCTGGCCGTTCATCCCCGGTTACGGCGCGGGCACCGTCGAGGAATCCGGCTTCTGGTCACGTGCCGGCGCCAGAATTGCCGCGCGGCCCCGCCTCGTGTGGATCGCGACCACCCTGATGCTTACCGGGCTCGCGTTCGCGACCCTGCATCTGGACACGAGCCTGCGCGGGGACCAGGGATTCACCAAACCGGTGGATTCCGTGGTGGGTCAGGAACTCGCGCAGCGAAGTTTCCCGGCCGGCGCGACCGCGCCAACATATGTCATCGCCAATATCACGGCCGCGGACGACGTGCTTTCCACCATTCGCAGGAATCCCGCGGTCATCACTGTCGGGGAAACCGGCCGCGGAGCGACCCTGGTCCAGTTCGTCGTTATTCTCGCACAACCGCCCGACACACAGGCGTCCTTCGACACGATCAAAGCGCTCCGGAGTGCCGTCCACGCGATACCTGCCGCGGACGCGCTGGTCGGCGGAACCACAGCGGTGAACCTGGACGTACGCACCGCCTCCGTACGCGACCAGAAAATAATCATTCCGGTGGTCCTGGGAGTCCTGGCCGTGATTCTCGGGTTGCTCCTGAGAGCGGTGGTCACTCCAGTACTCCTGATCGCAACCGTGGTGCTCTCGTTCCTCGCCGCGCTCGGCGCCAGTGCGCTCGCCTATGACTGGCTGTTCGGCTTTGCCGGAGCCGACCCGTCCCTGCCGCTCCTGGGATTCATATTCCTGGTGGCGCTGGGAATCGACTACAACATCTTCCTGATGATCAGGGTTCGGGAAGAAGCCGAGAGACTCGGCCCCCGTGCAGGCGCGCGCCGCGGGCTGGCCGTCACCGGCGGCGTCATCACCTCGGCGGGAGTCGTGCTGGCGGCCACCTTCTCGGTGCTGTTCATCCTTCCACTGGTGCAGCTCGCGGAGGTGGGCTTTCTGGTCGCGTTCGGAGTGCTGGTCGACACCTTCGTGGTGCGCTCGATCCTCGTGCCCGCGCTGGCGCTCGACATCGGCCCGAAAATCTGGTGGCCGAGCCGCCTGGCAAGGCTGCCTGCGGGGCCGCCGGGACCGGCAGCCGGCACCGATCCCCCCGGTAGCGTAGGTAGCGTCGGCAACGAGGTTCTTGTGGGGCCGCCGGCGGTGCGAAGAAAACCATGATCGCACCGCCTGTCATCCGCCGGCCAGCTCTAAAACAGGCTAAAACGGGTTCTTACCCGAAGGTCGGAAACTCCGGCCCGAAAACCTGCCGCCACAGGTTGACGGCATCCTCGTGCCGACCCGCCTGCTCCGCCTCAACAGCATCATCAGCGTGGACGCGCGCGAACCGCACCGACTCCGCGAGCGCGTCGCAGTCGTCCCCCTGCAGGTAGGTCGACAGGTCGCCGCCGACCTCCGCCGGGTCGTAGGCGGTGAACCCCTTGTTCTCGACGTGCCGGAAGACCTCCGCCAGCGCCTGCCGGGTGTTCAGCCCGCGGTTGATCAGAACCTTGCCCGCGAGCGCCTCCAGGTGGAACGAACGCAGATGGCTGCCGCAGACCCGATTCCACGCCTTGAGCAGCCGAACCGCCGAGGCGACCCGTGGGCCGGCATCCGCCATCCAGCTCGCGTGCCGCTCCGGCCGGGTCGGCAGCCAGCCGCCGACGCAGTCGGGCATGACGTAACCTGCCCGTGGATGGTCGAAGGCAGGCACGAGATGGACGTCCGGCGCCGAGTTGTAGACGATGCGCATGGCCTGGCCACGCGTGCCGATCGTCTGGATGCGCTCGCCACCGATCGCGTTGCGAACGCAGAGCAGCAGGTCACGTGAGTCCCAGCGGAAGCGCTTCCAGGCGCTGTTCGCTGCGCTGAACACCACGAAGATGTCAACCTCGTCCAGCGGGCGGATCATCGTGTCGCGCCCTGCGGAACCGATGGTAGCCACACCGACCAGCGGCAGCGCGCAGCGCGGTGGAAAGATCGCCCGTAGGGCCTGCTCGGCGTCGTCCCGACGGGCGTCGATGACCGCGCGGTCGTCGACGTTGAGGCGGATCAGGTCGTCGAGCTTGGCGAAGGCGCGCGCGGTCGTGCCCACCAGCAGAGGACCGGTCATCGCACCTGTGATGGGACCGGTCTGCGGGTTAAGCGGACCGACCCCTGGATCATCCGGGAACAGCGGGTTGTGTGCTCCTGGCCCGGTCTCGTCCGAACGGCGCCAGTGCGGCGGAATGATCAAATGATCATATGTGACCTCAGACCCACGCGGCCGCATCAGGCCTGGCACGTCCGGACTGTCCACGGGTGCGACTTCACGCCGGGTTTCCACGCTCACTCTGAGAACCTCCCAGGCACCTTCGCGCCAACCGTACGGTCCCCCATCCATGACACGCGCCGATGGCCAACCGACACGGACGCGTGAACTGGGCGGCTGGCTCACACCGTCCCATTCGCGACATCGCATCTATGGTGCCGCATCCTGCAGCGGGGCAAACATCGGGGCCAGTCTGGTTACCTAAAGTCACAGATCCGGTGGAATTACGGAAGTGGTGAGGCGGCGGATGTGACGTTACGGAGGGGGCGGCCGGAACCAGACCCGCCAGCCACCGGACAGCACGATGTCCGCGGGCACGAATGCGGTCGCCACGGCCAGGCGCTCACCCGTTCGGTCACCGACACGCACCCGGGCCTCGACGACCACCTGGCCGCGGAACTCCAGCCAGCCGGCCAGCGCCCGCAGGGCCTCGGTCGCGTACCCCCGGCGCCGGTAGGGACGCCCGATGGACACCGACACCAGTGCCCGCCGGTCGACGGCGTCCACCGCCAGCAGACCGACGGCCACCGAGTCCTCACCACGCACCGTCCAGGTCATCACGCCACGCCCTCCGCCGGCCCGGCGACGCAGATCACGCCGCAACGCATCGGTCGAATCATCGGCGACGTCGACAGCGATCCCCTGCGCCTGGTGCAGGCACGCGCCCGCCAGCACCGGTCCCAGCTCCTCGGCCACGAAGCCGGCGTTCCACACCGTCAGGGGAAGCGCAAGCAACCTCGATGTCGTCAGGGTCGGCCCTTCACCCACGGCGGGCGGGCTCCACGACGCCGAGCAGTCCCCGCTCCCGCAGCAGCACCTCGGTGCGTGCCATCCCCTCGTCGAGGCCGACGCGGGGCGCCCAGCCGGCCAGGTTTCTGATCTTGGCGATCGAGTAGGTGCCCGTTCGGGCCAGCTCAGCCAGCGCGAGCGGTCCAAGATCAACATAGGCTCGGGGGTGTAGACGCGAGCTCACCCGTCCGGACAACCACCTGCGCCCGACCAGCAGCCGGTCCGCCGAGTCGAGCGCACGAACAAACGCCGCCGGCACCGAGCCCGGCAAGGCCACGCCGGCCATCCGCGCGTATCGGCCGAAGAAGTCGGATGCCGAAACACCCGCCCCACCCGTGACATGCAGGATCTCACCAACCGCCGCCGGGCAGTCCATGACCGCGGCGACCGCCGACACCAGATCGTCGACGTGGACGGGGCTCAGGATCCCGCGGCCGGAGTCCACCAGGACGAAGCGGCCGGCCCGCAACAGCAGCAGCGGCCACAGGGTCCATCGACCGGCCCGTGGTCCGTACGCGTCGCCGACCCGTAGCACCGTCACCGCCAGACCGCGGGATGCTGCGGCCACGGCTGCGTGCTCGGCCGCAGCCAGCGCGTCAGCCCGCGCCAGACCGGTCATGGTGACGGGCACGGCCTCGTCAGCGTCGGCAGGGAAGGAAGGGCCCAGCACACTCACACAGGACATGTGAACAACGCGACCGACGCCGGCGCGGTGGCATGCGTCCAACACGCCAGTGGTGCCGGCTACCGTGATCCTACGCATTTCACTGTCCGCAACCGGTATCGGCCGGCTCGGCACGCCGGCTCGGACCGCGGCCAGCTCGCCACCGCCACCTGTGCCGACGGCCGCCGCGTGCACGACAAGATCCGCCCCGGTGAGCAGTTTCTCCCAGTCACCGGGATGGGTGACGTCGGCCACGACGATGCCAGGACCACGGCGGACGTCTATCGGCACAACATCGTAGCCGCGTCGGCGGAACTCGTGCACGACCGCGTCCCCGATGAATCCCCCGGCGCCGGTCACCACCGCGCGAGCCACGTCGTCCCCTCTCACCCCTGGGACCTACCCGGCAGATCCCCGATCCCGGTAATCGGCCTTCCCGGAAGATCGCTTCCCGATCCACCGGACTCCCCGCCAAGACGACACCCGGATACCTCAAGGTCTATCAGACAGGCCTAACGTACCGTCACGCCGAGCACGCAGACAGGTCGTTCCGGTCGCACGATATCGACCCTACGTGATCGGAGCCCAAGAGTAACGGGTTTCAGGCACCGGCGGCCGCGACGACTCGGCCGCGGCCACCAGCCCGGTGCAGCGCCGGCATCCGCACCCCAACCACCGGCATCTTACTCTAAGTAGCTCTCTAATCGCTCTTACGGCGTCCCGAAATCCTGCGTCCAGTACGTCCCGTAACTGCCCCCGGTGCCGTAACCGACGCCGATCTGCTTCAACGAGCAGTTGAGGATGTTCTCCCGGTGCCCGGAACTGTTCATCCAGCCCACCATGACCTCGGTCGGAGTGCGCTGCCCAGCGGCGATGTTCTCCGCGGCGATCGAGAACTGGTACCCGGCAGCAGCCATGCGTTGAAAGGGCGTGCGCCCGTCCTGGCTCGTGTGGCTGAAGTAGTTATGCGTCGCCATGTCGTCGCTGTGCGCCTGCGCCGCGGTGGTCAGCCTGGAGTCGACGGTCAGCGCAGCGCAGCCGGCCTTGGCCCGTTCGGCGTTCGTGAGCGCTACCACCTGGGAAGCCGGGTCTGCCGATGTCGGCTCGGTGGCGGTACCCGGCGTAGCCGCTGTAGGAGGAGCGACCGGAGCGGCTGTGGCCGCCGGGCCGCCCGCCGTGGCGTCCGCGACCGGTGTGGACCACGGCGGCGAGCTCGGTGGGAGCGACGCCGCCCACGGCCACCCGCCAGGTTTGACAGCGGTGCGCATGTGAACGGTCTCACCAACCGTGCCACGATCGACGGTCTGTGGCGGTACAGACCCCTGCGCGGGATCAACCGGTGACGTCGAGGACACCAGGGCCGGGGACGACGCCCCAGGACTGGTCGCGGCCGCGGGCCCTCCCCCGTGGACGAGCTGGGCCAGGAGCAACCCGACGGTGGCGAGAACGAAAACGAAGACTGCCAGGACGGCGCCGGACCATCCCTGCCGGGAACGGCGGTGCTTGCGATGTCGAACCATGGAACCTTCCGTGTGGTCGGTCCCCCCCGCGCTATGCCCCCTCCATCCGGGACAAGGGTAGCGAGTACTAGGCACGGTGAGCCATCCCGTATCGCTTTTAACCGAATAATCATGAGCAGATCAGGCCAGTGTGGCGCCACCTCGGATCCACCCGACGACATGCCGTGTCGGACGGGCGACCAACGGCCCTGGCCGGCTGCCCCGGGTGACGCCCAGGAGCGCCCGGCAACAGGGGGCAAACGTCCGCACCCGTCGGACAAACCGGGCCACATGCGGGGCCAGAGTGCCAAAGTGCTGGTAGGACACATCAGGACGGGCAAGTATCCGGACGTGACGCCGTTCGAGACGGGGCCCGTCCAAGGGCAGCGCGCTAACATGACCCATTACGGCGCCAGCGGTCGCGACCAGCGGGATCCCGGGCGTGGGGGCACCAGACGACACGCCCGCATCCGGGTCGGCCGCGAGCATGCCGGCGGCGACCAGGATCGTGTCATCAGGCAGCCAGAAAACGACGAGGATGCCGCTGTCGACGAAGACGAGCGTGAAGATGACGGCATAGAGCACCGCTCCGGACAGGCCATCCACACTCGCACGATTCGAGCCTGTCTGCCCCCGAAGGCTCGATCATCGTACCCTTCGCGCGACTCCAGTCCGCTGTTCATATCCAAATCGGCCAATTATCGACCTAACGGACACGCAACTCCTACTGCCCACAGGAGCCACAACCATGCCCATCGCCACCCCGGACGTCTACGCACAGATGCTTGACCGGGCCAAGACCGAGGCATTCGCCTACCCGGCGATCAACGTTACGTCATCGGAGACCCTGAATGCAGCCCTGAAGGGCTTCGCCGATGCCGGCAGCGACGGCATCGTGCAGGTCTCCACCGGCGGTGCCGAGTTCCTCTCCGGCACCCGGGTGAAGAACATGGTCCTCGGCGCGCAAGCACTCGCCGAGTTCGCCCACCATGTCGCCAAAGCGTATCCGGTCAATATCGCCCTGCACACCGACCACTGCCCCGCGGACAAACTCGACACCTATCTGCGCCCCCTGCTTGCGATCTCCAAGGACCGGGTTCTCCGCGAAGGGCGGGATCCGCTGTTTCACTCACATATGTGGGACGGATCGGCAGTCGAGCTGGAGGAGAATCTCAAAATTGCCGACGGCCTCCTGATCGAATGCCACCAGGCCAAGATCATCCTGGAGGTGGAGATCGGTGTCGTCGGCGGCGAGGAGGACGGCGTCGTCGGTGCGATCGACGAGAAACTTTACACCACGCCGACGGACATGTGGCGCACCGCCGAGGTTCTCGGCACCGGCGAACGGGGCCGCTACATGCTCGCCGCAACCTTCGGAAATGTGCACGGTGTATACAAGCCGGGCAATGTGAAACTCCGTCCGAGCATCCTTCGGGACGGGCAGCAGTATGTCGCGCAGCAGCTCGGTCTGCCAGTCGACGCCAGACCGTTCGACCTGGTGTTTCACGGCGGTAGCGGTTCCGACCTGGCCGAAATCCGCGAGACGCTGGACTACGGCGTTGTCAAGATGAATGTGGACACCGATACCCAGTACGCATACACCCGGCCGATCGCCGACCATGTCTTCAAGAACTACGCCGGCGTACTGAAAGTGGACGGCGAAGTAGGTGTGAAAAAGCAGTACGACCCACGCAGCTACGGCAAGGCAGCCGAGTCCGGTATGGCCGCCCGTGTCGCGCAGGCCTGCGCAGACCTGCGCTCGGCGGGGCGTTCGCTGACCAGCTGACCCATCCGGCCAAAGGAGGCGCGACATCGCGTTTCGCGCCTCCTTCGGCCGCCGGCAAGCAAGCTGAGCGCACGCATGCGCGCGTTAGCAGTCGATCTCGAGGAACGGCAAGAGTGGACAGCGCGATGTGCGCATAGTCACGAACCGCATTCACGGCTTGTTCAGCCACCAGCAATTCTGGTTATGGTCTGCGCCGTGCCCGTCGATACGATGGGGACACGTCGGGCGGCACGCCGAATCCTGCCCTCGCTCGACGAAAACCAAACTTGCGGCAGGAACGGGGGACCCACTTTCGGACGTCGATATCGGGCGCCCTCGGGGTGAAGCCGTGAAAGCGGCCGGGCAGTCCCAGCCCGAATCCGACAGCTCACCTCGCAGGCGTGGGGAAGGGCATTACCAATATGTCCAGTACACGTTCTCGTGGTCGACATCGTGGAGTTCGCCGGGCTCGGGCCCGGGTCCGGGTCCGTACCAGGGCCATGGTGGTGACCCCGGCCCTGGTCGCCGCGATCAGTGGCGGTATCGCGATGTCCCAACCGGCCAGCGCCGCCACGACCTGGGAGGGGCTTCGCCAATGCGAGTCCGGCGGTAACTACGGGGCGAACACCGTCAACGGCTACTACGGCGCGTACCAGTTCTCGCTGGGCACCTGGCAGAGCCTGGGCTACACCGGCCTGCCCAGCGCTGCCTCGCCCGGCACCCAGGATGAGGCCGCGATCAAGCTCGCCGCCCGCTCCGGCTTCGGCCAGTGGCCTGCATGCGGCAAGGGCATGGGCGCCGACCAACTCGGGGGCGGCACCAACCCGGCCGGCACCGCAAGTCCCGGCGCATCGGGCGCCGACAGCGGCAGGGATGCACCGGACACCAGCGCATCGGACTCGAGCTCATCCGACACCGACTCGTCGCAGGCACCCTCGTACGGCAGGAGCGGTTCCTCTCGCTGGCAATGGCGCACGGTGAGCACGGACATCTCGTCGAACTCCGCTGATGCGACGCCCCTTACCGCCGACCTCGTCGATCAGGTGCGGTCGGACGTTCGGTCGTGGCAGCACCAGATGAACAGTCTTGGCTACAAGATCCAAATTGACGGTCGGTATGGACCTGAGTCGGCCGGCGCGGCCAGCCGCCTGCAGGCCGACAAGGGCCTGGCGGTCGACGGAATCTGTGGGCCGGAGACCTGGGGGGTCACCTTCACCTGAACAGCCGGCAGCTGACGGCCGCGAACTGATATAGACCCCGCGAGGACGAGTCGGGCCGGTCCCACCTGCGTGACAACAAACACAACAGAAAAGCACTACGGCGACCGGCCCGATCACTCGGTGTTACGAGAAGCCAGCACAAACGACCCCCCATCGGGGTCACCCCAATCGCCGGGTAGAGTGTTGTCTTTGGGCCATGTAGCCCATTCGGGTGGTGAAAACCAGGTCCGTGTAGTTCATCCGACACCCCCGATTTGCTTCGAAAGGGCCAGGCTCGCTAGAGTCCTCCCCACTCGCCAGATCGGCGAGGCCGCGCGGACGGACGCCGAATCCCGTCCCCGCCCGCCGCGGCAGGACCTATCGCGAAGCCGCACGGACGGGATCGGGGGAACCACATCCGGATACCGGCCACCGGTGTCCTTGGGGTAAAGCAGGCGACGCTCATCGGCGTCACCGGCCGGGCATGTTCCCAGCCCGCACCCGACAGCTCACCTCGTAGGCGACGGGAAGGACCGACCCACATGCCGTCTGTTGGCAGGCACCGAGCCCCGCAACAGTCGTCCACCGCAGTCAAGGTCCTGCGTACCACCGGTGCTGTCACAGCACTCGTGGGCAGTGGTCTCGCCGTCGCGGCCAGTCCCGCAGGCGCCGCGACCGCCGACGACTTCACCAAACTCCGCCAGTGTGAGTCCGGCGGCAACTATCACATCAATACCGGTAACGGGTTCTACGGCGCGTACCAGTTCGACGCCGGAACCTGGCACGGTCTCGGCTATTCCGGCCTCCCCAGTGACGCCCCGCCGGCGCTGCAGGACGACGCAGCCCACAAGCTCTACAACTCTCGCGGCTGGTCCCCGTGGCCGTCCTGCTCGGTCAAGATGGGCCTGACCAACAACGGCCCGGCGCCGCAGGTGCCGACAACGGTGCCGACAACGGTGCCCAACGTCGCGGCAGTCCAGCAGGCGATCGCTCCGGCGCAGCCCGCAATGACCTTGGACCGCGCGAAGGCGCAACTGGAATCGTCGAACTTCACCGGTACGACGCTTTCCACCGCCCTGGCCGGAGAGGTGCGCGCTGACGCCTACGTCTGGCAGAACACGATGCGCGAGAAGAAATTCATTTTGCAGGTGGACGGCCGCTTCGGCGGCGAGTCCGAGGGCCTGGCATCGCTGTACAGCTACCTGACACGGGTCGACGACGGACAGGCCGGTGTGGTCGGTAAGAACCTCTGGGACATCACCGTCACCAGCCCGTCCGCCCTGTGATCCCAGGGGTTCGTATCCTGTAACATCCCATGACTGTTCGAAGGTGGATTCGCCCTCGAACCCTGATCCCGCGGCGGACCCGATGGCCCACCCCCCTCCCACCGGGTCCGCCGCGTGAGAACCTGTTCTGACCGATCCCCACTCGGCACAGTGCAACCGGGATCCGGCAGGATGGACCCCATGACGACCTCCCCTGGACGGCCGGATCTTCTTGACGGTCCGCCCCCGACAAAACTCACTCTCGATCCGGCTGCCGCCAAAGCGCTCGACGCCGGCGAGACCGCGGAGACGGTCGCCGGTCGCTTCCCGGACTCAAGCCTCGCCTGGGCGATGCTGGCCGAGCGCGCCCTGGAGGCAGGTGCGGCGGTCACGGCCTACGCCTACGCACGGACCGGATACCACCGCGGCTTGGACCAGCTTCGTCGCGCCGGCTGGCACGGGCATGGGCCGATCCCGTGGTCCCACGAGGCCAACCAGGGCTTCCTACGCGCGCTCGCGGCGCTCAGTCGCGCCGCCGCCGCCATCGGTGAGGCCGAGGAGGCCGCCCGCTGCCGGGACTTCCTCGCCGACAGCGATCCCGAAGCGGCCGAGGTACTGGGCCTTAAGACCTGAGCCGCTCACGACCGTCCTGCTGACGTCCTGGATCGGGGACCGGGACACCCTGCTGTCCGCCCGGTGGCCTACTGACATCCGAGGTAAGTTACAGGTGATGTAAGTAGCGTGCGAGGTAAGCAGGGGCGGAATGGCGTTCGTCAATCGCGTCGAGGAGCTTGCCGCGCTGGAGCGCTGGTGGACCTCGACCCATCCACGACCAGCGGTGATATGGGGACGACGCAGAGTCGGTAAAACCGCCCTGTTGCACCGGTTCGCCGACGGACGGCGGTCGATCTTTCATACGGGTGCCGGTCGTGCCGCATCAGGAGAACTGGCGCAGCTGTCCCGCCAGGTCGCGGCCGGCATCCCCGGACGGTTCCGGGACCTGCTCACGCGCCCGTATTCCGACTGGGACGACGCCTTGGACGACTTGGCGGTGGCAGCGGAACGCGAACCGCTTCTCGTCGTCCTGGACGAGTTCCCAGAGATTGTCGCGACATCGCCGGACCTCCCAGGAGTGCTGCGGGCCTTTCTCGACCGCGTGGCGGGCAGGACACAGCTACGACTGCTGCTGTGCGGGTCGGCAGTGCGGCACATGACCGCGTTGCAGGAACAACGGGCGCCGCTCTACGGTCGGTTCGACCTGTCACTGTCGCTGCATCCGTTCCGCCCGCACGAGGCCGCCCTGATGCTGCCCGAGCTCACCCCGGCCAACCGGGCCCTCGTGTACGGGCTGGTCGGCGGAGTACCGCTGTACCTGTCCTGGTGGGACCAGAACGCGGACGTCACCGACAACCTGCGGCGACTGGCCTGCCGGCCGGGGGCGTCGCTGCTCACCGAGGGACAACTCGTGCTGGCAACCGAGGTGGAACACGGTGAGTACCCGGCGGCGGTGCTCCATGCCATCGCCGCGGGCCGCATGCAGTACAACGAGATCAAGGATCATATCCGGGCTGAGCCGGCCCGCACCCTGGACCGGCTCATCGAGCTGCGGCTCGTCGACCGGGTCATGCCGGTGACCGACACCGCCCGCAGCCGGCGCCGGGTCTACCGGATTGCTGACAACTTCCTCGCCTTCTATCTCGGGGTGCTTTCCCGGTTCCGTGCCGAGATCGACCGCGGTCTCGGGGAGGCTCTGCTGCCCGTCCTGGTCACAAGCCTCGATGACCATTTCGGTCTGCCCTGGGAAGAGGCGTTCCGGGAGCATCTGCGGCGGCTCGCGGTCTCCGGTTCGCTGGGGCCGGACGTCGTGGCGATCGGGCCCTACTGGGGAACCGGCGGTCAGGACGAGATCGACGCGGTCGTCCTCGCCGGCCGGGAACGGCGTCCGGTGCTGGCCGGTGAGGCGAAATGGGCACGCAGCGTTGACGGCCGCAGACTCGCCGCCGACCTACGGGAGAAGACCCGTGCGTTGCGGGTCCGCCGGCCCGCGGCGCAGCTACCGGATCATGACGATGCCGGCCCAGATGCCGGCCCAGGTGTGACGGACCATCCCGAAGCGGTGCGCCTTGCTCTCTGCGCCCGCGAGGAGATCCGGAACCCACCAGCGGGAGTCCTCACCGTCACCGCCGCCGACATCTTCGCTCCGGCCTGACGGCACCGCCGGCCCCGCTCAACTGGATCCTGTCAGGGCTACGGATTGTGCCCATTGGCGACGACGAGGCAAGAGCCGCCGTCGGCATGCTGATCGGGTCAATCTCGTAGCCGTGTAGAGATCAGTTCAACCCGAGTACAGTGCGTAATGCAGTGTCGATGTCAGCCATCTCGACTGCGGACAGATGGCCGACGAATCGACCCAGACGCTCAGGGTCGACCGCCGCCGTTTGCTCGACCAGGACACGGGTCGCCTGATTGTCGATCTCGACCTCGGGCCGAAAGGATGCCGGCCGAGCGCTGGTGGAAGTAGGGGCCACCAGCCAGGTCGACAACGGCAGCAGATCGGACTGCACGATGACGGCGTACCGGTTACCTCGTTGTTCGTGGCCACGCGCGTCACGAGGAGCTCGCATCTGGTAGACGTCACCACGCACGCAGTGGCTCCATGTCCGAAAGCACAGCCCGCGCCTCAGCCCGGTCGGCCGGGTCTGCGGCAAGAGCTTCAGCCTCAGCGACCAACCGCTCGGCCTGACGCGCACGCCACGCGGAGAGGATCGCCTCACGGATCACCTGGGACCGATCCCGTTCACCGACGGTGAGGTCAGTCAGGGCCCGGTCGACGTCCTCGTCTGTACGAAACGTAATCGTAGCCATAAGGCTCATTGTAATACAGCCCGCAATACAGATCCTGGAGGCGTCAATCACCAACAAGCCCTGACTGCCACCGACACACGGCGGAGGATGAGAGATTCGAACTCTCGAGGGGTTGCCCCCAACACGCTTTCCAAGCGTGCGCCCTAGGCCACTAGGCGAATCCTCCGTTGCCAAGCCTATCGGATCCACGGGCAACAGAACCGACGGCCAGCAAGATCCCTACCGGTTCAGAGGGATGCGATCGAGATCTCCGTGGATTTGATCAGCGCCGTGACCGCGACACCCCGGTCAAGGCCGAGGTCGACGACGGCCGCCTTCGTGATCGCCGCAGTGATCTCGTCACCCCCGTCGATGACAAGCTTCACCACCGCCATCGCATCGCCCTCGTCGATCGCGACGATCGTGCCGGGAATCCGGTTGCGGATACTCAGGCCCGACACGGGACCCGTGGCCAGCGCGACCTCGGTGGACTTGACCATGATCCGAACCTGGGAGCCTTCAGCGAGATCAAGATCATTAATCGACTCCACGGTAACCGCGGCGGTCACCTCCGGACCGCCGACCAAGCGGATCTTGACCGTTGCCATCGCCGCACCGGACGTGACGACGGTTACGGTTCCGGCAATCTGGTTGCGGATGCTGACGCTCATGTTGGACCTCACCGGCGCTTCCTGGACATCGTTGCTGGTCGGGATGCCACCACCTTCACACGCAAGGCATTCGGCCAGCCGTCCCGACCGACCATATGGATGGCTTTCGGTGAGTATGCCTGACTGATGGCGGCTTTCGGGCCACCGATGCGCTGCTGAAGATCCATCCGACAGGCCTTAGACTCACTGGCAGACCCCTCGCGCGGCGTCACCCTCGTGAACCCCCCCAGGGCCGGAAGGCAGCAAGGGTAAGCAGGCTCTGGCGGGTGTGCGAGGGGTCGTCCTCTTCGCGGGGGCCGCGAACCCGGCGACGGCCTTGATCCCGGGCAACGCCCAGCGTGCTGACGTAGCGAGTGATCGACGGAACAGGTCGGTGATCATGTGAGCGGCGCGTTGTACAACCGGTACCGTCCAGCGACCTTCGCCCAGGTCGTCGGTCAGGAGCACGTGACCGGTGCCCTCATGCAGGCGTTGCGGACCGGCCGCCTGCACCACGCCTACCTGTTCAGCGGTCCGCGCGGCTGCGGTAAGACGTCGTCCGCGCGCATCCTCGCCGCATCCCTGAACTGCGTGAACGGGCCGACACCCGAGCCGTGCGGGGTGTGCGAGCAGTGCGTGTCGATCCGACGCGGTGTGTCCATGGACGTCACCGAGATCGACGCCGCCTCCCACGGGCTTGTGGACGATGCCCGCGACCTGCGGGAACGCGCGTTCTTCGCGCCGGCCTCGGCGCGGTTCAAGGTGTATGTCGTCGACGAGGCCCACATGGTCACCGCGGCGGCTTTCAACGCCCTGCTCAAGGTCGTCGAGGAACCACCGCCCTACCTGAAGTTCGTGTTCGCGACCACCGAACCCGACAAGGTCATCGCCACCATCCGCTCCCGGACCCACCACTACGCGTTCCGACTCGTTCCACCCGGGGCGCTGCGCGACCACCTCACGTCCGTCTGCACGTCGGAAGGGGTTGACGTCGATCCGGCGGTACTACCGCTGGTGGTACGAGCCGGCGCAGGCTCCGTCCGCGACTCGCTGTCAGTACTCGACCAGCTGCTCGCCGGCGCGGGGCCGGATGGCCTTGGCTACGATCGGGCGGTAGCGTTACTCGGGCTGACCGACGGCGTCCTGCTGGACGAAGCGGTCGACGCCCTTGCCGCACGGGACGGCGCCACCTCGTTCACCGTTGTCGACAAGGTCGTCTCCTCCGGCCACGACCCCCGGCGATTCGCCATGGACCTGCTGGAACGCCTACGGGATCTGATCGTCTTCGCGGCCGTGCCGGACGCGCCCGCCAAGGGGCTGCTGGAGAACTACTCACTCGACCAGATCGAACGGATGCGCGGCCAGTGCGGCCGGATGGGCCCGGCCGAGCTTTCCCGGGCCGCGGACGTGGTACACGCAGGTCTCAAGGAGATGCGCGGGACGACCAGCCCGCGCCTCCTGCTCGAACTGGTCATGGCACGGGCGTTGCTGCCCGCTGCCGGATCTGACCCGTCGGCGTTGCTGGTCCGCCTCGAACGGTTGGAACGGCGGGCGGAGGCCGGCGGCATCACCGGTCCATCACATGATGATGCGGCGTCGGCGTCGGCGTCGGCCGGCCCGGGACCGTCGGCCGGCCCGGCGCAACCGCCGACCCCGGCCCGGGTTTCCGGGACTGGCGAGGTCCGCGCACAACCAGCGCCCGGACCGCACTCCCCCGCCGCAACGCGATCAACCGACGGTGGCGATGCCGGCGGTGGTGGCGGTGGTGGCGGTGCCGGCGGTGGTGGTGCCGATGCCGGCGGTGGCGGTACCGATGCGGGACGACTGCGAGCAGCCTGGGACGACGTGCTCCGCGCGGCCCGGTCGCGCAAGCCCGCCACGCACGCCCTACTCCAGGAGTACGCCTCGGTAGCGGATGTTCGTGGGGACGAAGTCATCCTCGCGTTCACGGTCGCGACGATCGCCCGGATGTTCGGTCAGGGCAGCAATGTCGAGGTCCTCCGCGCCGCCCTGACAGAGATTCTGGGCGGCACCTGGCGGGTCACCATCGCAGCCGCGGGGGGACCACCCGGTGCGCCGGGGGGCACCGGCGTGCCCTGGAGCCCCGGTGGGAACAGTCGGCCAGGCCGTCCGGACGGGACTTCCGGGCCGGAACCGGCCGGGTCCAGCTCACCGCGAGCCTCGGCCGGGCCGGTGCACACTGTAGCCGTCGCCACACCGCCGCCGGCGACCCAATCGGGAGCACCGGCACCTGCGCACCGCCCGACCGGACGAGCCATGGCCTCCGTCGGACCTTCGGCGCCGACCCCGACGGCCGGGCAGATCCGTCATGAGGCGACGACCGTCCGACCAGGGGCAACGCCCGCCGACCGGCCGGGTGCACGCGCCACGGGGGAGGGCCGTGCCACCGCCCACGCTGGCCTTGACATAGCACGACGTTCGCCCGCGCCCCGTGAATCGTCCTCGGCCACACCACCGGCACCGGTGACGTCGGTACCACCAGCGTCGTCAGCTGCCGGCCACTGCGACACCGACGATGAGCCCTCGGCCGGCGACGATGACGCGCCGGCGTACCCAGGCGCGTCGCTGTCGGGTGAGGCGGCCGCGATGGCGTTGCTGCAGTCCGACCTCGGCGCCACCGTCATCGACCAACCCATCGACTGATCGACCATTGCGTCGACTGGCCGCACACCGGACGGACCGGACATTCCTCGGTCAGCGGCACATGGGTGCGTCGGACCCCGGACGTAGGCTCATGGACATGTCGAACCCGCAGATACCTGGGCCGGACATCGGCCAGATCCTCATGCAGGCCCAGCGGATGCAGGCCGAGTTGATGACCGCCCAACAGGAACTCGCCGACACCAGAGTGGACGGCACCGCGGGCGGAGGTCTGGTGAAAGCCACCGTGACCGGCGGCGGCGAGTTGGTCGATCTCACCATCAGTCCGGCCGCGGTCGATCCGACCGACACCGAGACCCTGGCGGACCTCGTCCTCGCGGCCGTTCGGGACGCCGCCGTCAACGCGCGCGGGCTCGCCGCGGAGCGGATGGGCGAGGTCACCGGCGGGCTGGGCGACGCTCTTGGTGGGCTCGGAGTTCCGGGCGGGCTCGGAGTTCCGAGCGGACCGTCAGGTCTGGCCGGCGGGTCGGGCTCGGGGTCGGGGCCGGGCTCGGGGCCGCAAGCCCCAGGCCTGGGATGACAGGCATGCCGATCGGCGACCGGCTCGTGCCTGGCGGCCACATCGGGGCAGGTCGGTGACAATGTACGAGGGGATCGTCCAGGATCTGATCGACGAGCTCGGCCGGCTGCCGGGTATCGGCCCGAAAAGCGCGCAGCGGATCGCTTTCCACCTTCTCTCCGCGGACCCCGTCGATGTGCGGCGCCTTGCGGCGACGCTGAACGAAGTCAAGGACAAGGTCCGGTTCTGTCGGCTGTGCTTCAACGTCGCGCAGGCGGAACTGTGCCGGATCTGCTCCGACCAGCGACGTGATCCGGCCCAGATCTGCGTCGTCGAGGAGTCGAAGGACGTCGTCGCCATCGAGCGGACGCGGGAGTTCCGGGGGCGCTATCACGTCCTCGGTGGCGCGATCAATCCGATCGGCGGAGTGGGCCCTGATGACCTGCACATCCGAGAGCTGATCGCTCGGCTGGCCGATGGGACGGTGACCGAACTGATTCTCGCGACCGATCCGAACACCGAGGGTGAAGTCACCGCGTCCTACCTGGCTCGCCAGATCGCTCCGATGGGATTGAAGGTCACCCGTCTGGCCAGTGGCCTGCCGATGGGCGGGGATCTGGAATGGGCGGACGAGGTGACTCTCGGTCGCGCCTTCGAAGGCCGCCGGGTCGTCACCTGATCGCCTGACCAGGCCGCCGCCTGACCGGATACTCCACAATCGGTGGCTGTACGAGGCAGGACAGTGTGAGCCTGCGCCGCGTGTGAAGGCCTGCGAACCCCTCTCGGCTACTGTGGGCAGCTCTTGCCGAGTCGGCAGAGGCTGCGCGATCACGACTCCTGCCGCGCCGCCGCTGGCCGCACGGGAATAGCAGCCCTGTCCAGACAGCGTTCGCGACCTGGTCGTCCGCGCGCGAATGAACTCCTACGACCGTGGGGAGCACACATCAAATGATCATTAGTGCACACGTAGGTGCGGGGGCCCTGGTCGGTACAGCACTA
>NZ_CAUVXP010000056.1:0-32484 GCF_963555955.1 Protofrankia sp. Cas3 | reverse complement strand
GGAGGCCGGAGCACTGGCCCGCAATTCGGTAGCCGAGTTCGGCGGCGAGGTCGGCCCAGTCGACGTCAGCGCCGCGAGCGCGTTCGGCGGCCTCGTAAAAGCGGTAGCGGCGGATCGTCGCCTTCGGACCTATTCCGACGTGGTCAGCGAAGCGGCGTTGGAGCTGGCGGGGAGTCAGAGCACACAGTGCGGCCAGGGCATCGACCCGGACGAAGGTCGGATCAGCCGCGACCTTTTCGACCAGGGCGCTCGTCGCCTCGGACTCCCACACCTGCGACGGCATCTGCGAGTCCAGGAAGCGGTCGGCGGCCGCGGCCATCCCGACTGGATCCGCCGCGGCGGTCACCTCGTGTGCCAGTAAGGCCACGGCATCCGCGCCGAACACGTCGGCGAACGGCAGCGTCCGGTCTCGCAGCTTCGCCATCGAACCGCCCGCGAAGGGCCGGAACCCGGCTGGCCGGAACATGATCCCGAGTGCCCGGCCGGCGCCGGACAGCGTCCGGGCACCGATGCGGGTGGTCACGCCGTGCACGGTGAACGCGCCGTCGGCGAGTACCGCGTTGACGACGGGATGGGCGAAGACGCGCTGGGTGAACGGGTCCTGCCCGGTGAGGTCCCAGGTGGCGACCCAGTAGCGGTCGACGAAGCGGGCGACCTGCGCCGAGGGCGGATACCGGTCGAGACGGAACCGAGTGAGCCCCACGTCGGGTGCGATGATCCCCCGAGCGTCGCGTTCCACCGGCCGCACCATCGGTTGCACCTCGCCCACGCTAGACATCCACGGGCCTCGGCGGTACAGCATGTCTCGGCGGTACAGCGGGCTTCGGCGCTACCGCGTCGCGTTTGTTCAAGACTCGCGGACATGCGCTCGGGAACGCTGGAGCCGCGTGCCGGGAACACGCCATTACCGAGGGATGAGAGGACACCATGAGCGACACCGCTGACCGGTACCGCCGCCTGGCCGGCGCCTTCACCGAGACGGTCGCTGCCGTACCCGCCAACCGCTGGGAGAGCACGTCGCCGTGCGAAGGGTGGACGGCGCGCGACGTCGTCCGGCACGTGGTCGACACCCACGGTATGTTCCTCGGCCTCGTCGGCCGCGAGTTGGGCGACATCGCGTCGGTCGACGACGACCCCCTCGCCGCGTGGCGTGCGGCGCGGGACGCCATCCAGGCCGACCTCGACGATCCGGCGCGTGCCGGCGCCACCTTCCAGGGCTGGCGCGGCCCGAGTACCTTCGCCGAGGCGATCGACCGCTTCATCTGCTTCGACCAGGTGGTCCACCGGTGGGACCTCGCTCGCGCGACCGGCCTCGACGAACGGATGGACCCGGCCGAGGTGCGGCTGGCGTTCGAGCTGGTGCCGTACTTCGGCGACGACCTGCGTAGACCCGACGTGTGCGGCCCCGCCCTCCAACCGCCACCCGGCGCGGACGAGCAGACACGCCTGCTCGCCGTGCTCGGCCGCCGTGCCTGACGAGCACACGGACCGGTGCCGGTGGAAATCAGCCGGAACGACGGATCTGCGCGCCGCACGAGAACCGGATGGCGCCGCGCCCATCGGAGTTACGCAGCTCGCCCTCGGCGACGACGAACTGTCGGCCCCGGTAGGCGACCGTGGCTGCGGCGGTGACGGGTTCGCCGCCTGCGGGCACACCTCGCAGGTAGTTGACGGCGAGGTCGAGCGGCACCAGCCGCTCGCCGGGCACCAACACGGTGGCCTGGGCGTCGGCGGCGACGATGTGCGCGATCAGCCCGAGCACACCACCGTGGACGGCACCGAAGCTGTTGGCCACCTGCAGGCCCGGCCGCAGGGTCAGCTCGGACTCCCCGCGCTTGCGGGTACGACTGACCACGCCGAGCAGGGCCGACAGCGCGCCGGCGAGAGGCGGTACGGCAGCCGGCGGATTGGCTCCGGACACGATTGCCGACGAGGTCGGATCCGCTTCCGACGGTGAGTGCGTGCTGTCCATCTGTGCCGAGTCAGGATGCGAGGCAGGGGTCGAGGCAGGGGTCGAGGCCAGGCTGCGCTGCGGGTTGATCGCGCGCAGTGAGGTGACCGCGACCAGCTCACCGGCGGCGTCGACCAACTCCCCGCGGGCCAGCCCGCTGTCGTCGCCGGCGAAGTCGGCCTGGCCGTCGGCGGTCAGCCAGCCCGGGGCAACCGGCAGCGGCCGGACAACCTCCAGCCTCAGTTGGGCAGTAAGCATGGGGGGTCCACCGGGGCCGGCCACAGCGACGGCGGTGCCGCACGCGGCATCCGCGATCACGGCGAGGGCGCCCGCGAGCAGCCGGCCGTCCGTCCCCAGCAGCGGCGGCGCAACGGCCAGGCGGACGACCGCCCGCCCGCCGCCGACCTCGACGATCCGCACGCCAAAGGTCTGGTACGCCGGCACAGGCCGGCCCTCGTACCCCAGCCCGGCACGGTAGCCGTCCAGGTCAGCGCTCTGCATGCGCCCAGGTTTCCACACTCCTCCCCCAATTCGCCATCTTCGTTAAATGATCGCATCGTAACTGTCGTGCGCCTCCCGCTGGCCGTGGACCGGCCGCTAGGATGAGCAGCCACAGATCGCTCGGTGGTGAGGTCTCATGCGTGAGCTGCTGGCGGATCTGCTCGGATGGTGGGAGTCGGAAACGCCGTTCGCCCTGGCCACCGTCGTGACGACCAGCGCGTCCGCGCCCCGGCCTCCCGGTGCCGCGATGGCCGTCGACACCGCTGGCGAGGCGCTCGGAAGCGTCTCGGGCGGCTGCGTCGAAGGGGCGGTGTACGACACGGCGCAACGGGTGCTTGCCACCGGCGAACCGGTCCTGGAGACCTTTGGCTTCGGTGCCGACGATGCGTTCGCAGCCGGCCCCGGGCCTGGTCGGTGAGATCACCCAAAGGGCATTCCGGCCCCGATCCAGATCGGCACACGCCGGGTATGCGAACGCACCCACGCGCGGATGAACGGCTACGGCAAGCTTCGCCGCTGCACCGAGAAGAACGGCGTGATCGTCTATTTCCACCTCTATCTGGCCGCCGCTTTCGTCCCTGTCCGTTGTCTGATCCAGAGGGCTCGGATCACCTGGCGCTGGGAGCGTCGACCCACCACCCGCCGTCTCAAGTGACACCTACTGCAGGTCGCTTGTGCTCGTCTAGAGGAGCGGCGGAAATCTTGTACCATTTGTCAGCCAACTCCGTGCTCACCTGAAGGACGACGATGAGTGACCAGCCGCCCCAGGCCAGAGGCTTCTGGCATACCGCGCTCGGCGCGCTTACCGGTATCGCCGCCCTGCTCACCGCGATCGGCGGCCTGCTCGCCGTTCTCTTCCAGCTCGGTGTCCTCGGCGGGTCCAGCAGTACACCACCGCCGGGACCGGTTGCCAACCCGGCGACCACGGTGCCCGGTAGCGTTTCCCAGACCAGTGCCGCTCCACCGGCGGCGGGCGGCTGGGCGAATGCCATCGCCATCATGACCGCCAACGACGGCACCCAATACCGGTCCCGAGCAGAAACCTTCCGATACTGCGTATCCGCCGGCGCCGGAGTGTACTTCAACAACGCACAAAACATCGCCTTCGAAAAGATGACCGTACTTGAGGTTTTGCGTTCCGACGTTGCGCTGTCCCCGGGCGGGCGCGCCGACGTGCGCATCACACTGACCACCGGCACGATCATGACTGGTACCATTGACGCCGGCTGCGATTTCATCATGCAAACAGACGTCGGCCGGGTGAACCTCTACCCAGACAAGGTCAAGAAGATCGAATTCCAGCGTCCATCACCGTAGCAGCTTGATCAAATTCCAGTGTTCGGACCACGCATACAGCCGTGCCGCCGCTCTGGAAAGTGCCATCCACCCCGCCGTTCCGGTCGATCTCCCGAGATCTCGTCACATGGTGTCGGCCAAGAATCTGCCCGATATACCGCGCCGACTTGTGCCGGCTCAGTTCCCGGGAGATGATTTCTCGCTCCTCGATTTTCAGCAGCTCGCGCAGGGCCATCCACCATCCAGTCTGTCGACCTTGCCGAGATCATCCTATCGGAACGTCGCTACGATCGTTTGAACCCGCGCTGTTTCACTGCCGTACCGCTACCGGACCAGGCTCGCGCGCCGGCGCACACGGCGGCGGATTTGTACCGGTCGTGCGGTCAGCGGGGAGGAACCAGTTGGACGGCGTACCTCAGGGGGTGTGCATTCCGGGGATGCCGCCCTTCCAGGGCGCGAACCGCTCCGGCATGGGGACCAGCCCGGGATAGGGGTCGCCGACCATCGGCGCCCCCAGCATGGCACCCCAGCCATGATGTCCCGGCTGCACCTGGTAGTAGCCGTTACCGGCGTTGGTACCGCCGTCAACCAGGAGGTTGAGCCCGGTGATGTAGCTGGAGGCGTCTGAGGCGAGGAACAGCAACGGCCCGATGAGCTCCTCGGCCCGGCCGACACGTCGCATCGGGGTCCGGCTGGCGACGTACTCCGCTACGCCCAAACCCTCGAGGCCGGGCGCCGTCATCGGGGTCACGATGAACCCCGGCGAGATGGCGTTGACCCGGACGCCCCGGTCGGCCCACTCGCAGCCAAGTTGGTACGTCAGGTTGAGCAGAGCGCCCTTGGCGGCGGTGTAGCCGATGACGCTGAGCTCGTTGGCCCCACTGGCGAGGATCGAGCAGATATTGATGATCGAGCCGGACCCTGCCGCCAGCATGTGCCGGCCGGCGTCCCTGGCAAGCAGGTAGGCGCCGACCATGTCGACGTCGACGATACGGCGGAAGGTTTCCAGGTCGAAGTTCTCCGCAGGCAGGCCCCGAAGATCGGAGATCCCGGCGTTGTTCACCAGAACGTCGATGCGGCCGTAGCTCTCGATCGCCCTGGATACAATCCGCGCCACGTCCTCCTCCTTCGAGACGTCTGCGACCACGGCGGTGGCCTTGACGCCCTTGTGCGTGCAAGCGTCGGCAACGGCTTGGAGGAGTTCGCCGCTGCGGGCGGCGAGGACAAGGTCTGCGCCCGCATCAGCGAGGGCCAGGGCCATGACTTCGCCGAGGCCATAGCTGGCCCCGGTCAGCACGACAACCTTGCCACGGATGTCAAAAAGGCTGGACATGGATTCCTTCTGTTCTCTTCGGTGCCAGGTTTCCAACAAAGCGGGTGACGACGGGATCGAGGTCCCGCCATGGCGCGAGATGCAACGCCGTGAAACGGCGCTACCCGGCGAACCGGCGAACCAGGCTGCCGTCAGCCATCGCCGCAGCCCGGTCGCGGGCGACATCGATCCAGCCGGGATGGGTGATGATCCAGAACCGCTCGGACCGCACGGCGTCGACGACCATGGCCGCGACCGCGGTCGGGGCAATGCCCTGCCCACCAAGGAGGCGGGTGGAGCTGGCCGCGAACCGCTCCGCGACAGCGCCGGTTGATTCGGGGACATTCGCGGGCCGGTTCCGCTCGGCGCGGACGATATTGGTGTTCACAGCGCCGGGGCAGAGCACGCTCGCGTTCACACCCGTCCCCTCACATTCGACGCGCAGGGTCTCGGTGATCGCGACTACGCCGAACTTGGCGACGTTGTACGGGCCGATGCCGGGGTTGGCCTGAAGTCCGGCGGTCGAGGCGGTGTTGATCACGTGTCCACGCCCCTGGCGCTTCATGAGCGGCACGAAGGCGCGGATGCCATAGATGACACTCCAGAGGTCCACGTCGACCACCCACCGCCACGTCGCGAGCGGGATGTCCTCGATCAGTCCGGCGGCGACGACGCCTGCATTGTTGTGCAGGACATCGACAGTGCCGTAGTGATCGACAGCCTGGTCGCGAAGGCCGGAGACGGACTCGGCGGATGAGACATCGGTGACGACGCCCAGGACGTCATGCCCGTCACCGCGCAGTTCGGTTACAGCGTCATCGAGGGCGGCGGCCTCGATGTCTGCCAGCACGACGCGCATGCCCTCCCGCGCGAACGCCGCAGCGACGGCTCGGCCGATGCCGCTGGCCGCACCGGTTACGACAGCGACTCCTCCGCTGAGCTGCTCCATCGTGTTGTCCTCCCATATTCGCGGCGGGTACGGGCTGGCTCGCCTGGACGCGTGTCAACGGATCGCGCTCAGTGATCGGCCGCTGGATCGCTGCGCGGCGGGACCAGCGCCTGGCAGTCCGCAGCAACATGATCCCAGTCCAGGTAGAGACGGACGCTGTGGGCGGCGCCGTCGGCGTCGAGCGTGGCAACCAGCGTCCCCCTGGTCTGTGTCGTGGCATTGCCGAGAGTGAACAGCACCGCAACAACAGCCCCGTCCCCGATGACCCGGCTCACCTCGATCCGACATCGGGAGAGGACGGCGGAGAACCGCTCGACGACGTCCAGGACTGGCCCGCGTCCGCTGATCTCGGTATGACCGACGTGAGTGGCGACTGGGTCAGCGCAAAGGTAGCGGCTGGCGGCCGCGGCGGGGTCAGCGCTGAATGCGGCTACCGCCTCACTGACCAGACGGTGATACCAGTCTGTGCCGCCACGCCATCGGCGGTCGTCGGGTGGAACGGTTCCCCTGCTGGCCGTCGAGTCGGCGCGGCGGTGGGCCCAGTCGAACCACCCGACCTCGTCGACGACCTGACGGACTGCCTGTCCGGCGGCCGGCTCGCCGACCCGCCACCACAGGGCTGCCTGGGCGTACTCGCCGGTCGTCGGGCTCACCACGGTTGTCTCCAGGAACGCCTCCGGCGGATCCACGAGGACGCGGACGAGCTCGTGGCGGTGCTCGGGGACCATCGTGGCGAGCCGATCCTCGAGCCGGTGGAGCATGTCGATGCCGTCGACCACGGTGGTCTTCGCCATCGACTCCATGTGGATCGACGGGGCGTAGGTCTCGTCGGCCATCTGGTGCGGATCGACCGCCCACAAGTCGGCGAAGCGGATCGCCAGACTCAGGATCTCGGACCGCTCCCGCCCAGGGTCCGCCTGTTCGCCGGGGATCGGCGCCGTTGCGCCGCTCATGTGCCCGTCTCGACATCACGGGCCTGTCCAGCAGGCAGGAGCGAAGCGCCGACAGGTGCGAACTGGTCCAGCGTTGCATCGAGCAGTGCCCACTGTTCGATGTCCAGCATCAGTGAGCCAAACCCCATCGGGGCCACCTCCAGCGGTCCGAGACGTCGAATAGCCATCCGCACCTCCTCAGAAATTTCCCGGCAGCGACGGGAGCGCGGTGAAGCTCCCGTCCGGCAGCCCGCCCCGGTAGGTGGCGGTGAAGCGGCGCTCGGCGAACAGCCAGGCACCCTCCTGCCGGGTGTAACGGTCCTGATAACAGCCGATCACCAAGCCGTTGACCCCGTCACGGCGGCCCACCTCGAACATCGTCCATGAACCCACAGCGCCGTCGCCCTCCTCGCGGGCGCGGCCGTGGCCCACCATCTGCAGCACCGACTCGAAGCTCGCCATGGCCGCCCGCCAGAACGCCACCACCTCGTCGCGGCCACGCAGCAGACGGTCCGGACCGAGCTGCCACGTGCACTCCTCCGCCCACGTTTCCGCCCAGGCGGCGGCGTCGTTCGCATTGACGGCATCGGAGTAGCGGGCGACGACGTCGGCGATCGCGATGCGGTCCGCGGCATCCATGCTGCTCCCCTTCCTCACGACCGGGAGGTCGACGGCCACTGCTGTCGACGGCCACTACTGTCGGTGGCCACTACTGTCGGTAACCAGCCAATGGATGATCATCATCCGTCACCAGTCCGGGACGGCACAAGTCCGGCGACGTCCTCGGTGCGGATCGGCGTGGGCTCTGCGACCTCGGGCAGAGGATCGTCGCTGCGCCCGAGGGCGCGGCTCTGGCCCAGCCGCTGGCGGTACGTGGCGAAGGAGACGGCGCCGACCAGGGCTACCCCGTTGAACATTTCGGCGAGCCACTGCACCCCGGTGATGAGCTGCAGGCCCTTCACGCCGACCGCCAACACGTAGATGGCCAGCATCGTGCCCCACAGGTTGAAGCGACCCGGCTTGATCTGGGTCGAGCCGAGGAAGACTGCGGCGAAGGCGGGCAGGAGCAGGCCGACGCCGAAGGTGAGTGATGGGCCTGTCTGCGACCCATAGAACACGCCGGCGATGCCGCACACCGTGGCCGAGGCAATCATGGAAAACCACGTGTAGCGCCCCACGCTCACGCCGGCCAGGCGCGCCGCCTCCGGATTGCCGCCGCTGGCGTAGAGGTACCGGCCGGCGGGAGTGTGGTCCAGCGCCCACCACACGATCAGGGCCAGGACGAGCAGGTACAGGACGATGATCTGGAACCCTGCCACGCTGAGCCGAGTGAGGTTCATCCACGACGTCGTCGTCGGCGGAGTGGGCTGGCTCTGCCCGGACACGATGTCCTGCACGGCGGTGATGATGCTTCCCATGCCGAGCGTGGCGATGAAGGAGTTGACCCGGAGGCGGACGATGACGAAGCCGTTGATGACGCCGATCACCACGCAGGCAGCGATGGCAACGGCGATGGCCGGCCACATGCTCCACCCTTGGTCTGTCTGCAGCCACACGCAGATGATGGTGGAGAAGTTGATCGTGGCTCCGACCGAGAGGTCGTAGGCACCTGCCGTGAGCGGGATGAGGACGGCGATCGCGAGCATTGCCGTGACTGCCTGCTGCGAGGCGACGGACTGGACCGTGGCAGCCGTCAAAAACAGGTGCGGCGTCCAGATCCCGAACACGATGACGAACAGGGCCAGCAGGTACAGCCCGCTGAAGCTGTTGAAGCCGAGGTTGATCCTCGGCACGGTAACCCGCGAACTCATAAGCTGACGACCTCCTGCTCGCCGAGGCACGCGTGGGAGATGTTGGCAGTGGTGACGGACGACCGGTGAAGCTCGGCGACGACCCGACCGGTGCGCAGCACCAGCACCCGGTGACAAAGGGCGACCAGTTCCTCAAGGTCGGAGGAGCTGACGAGGATGGTGGACCCGCCGGCGGCGGCGGCCAGGAGCTGGCGGTGCAGCTCGCCCTTGGCGCCTACGTCCACGCCCTGGGTCGGCTCGTCAAGCATGAATACCTTGGGGTGGAGCCGGAGCCACTTGGCGAACAGCACCTTCTGCTGGTTGCCTCCGCTGAAGTTGGCCAGCGGTCGCTCCGTCGCCCCCGCGGGACGCACGCTCAGCCGCTCGAACCATTGGCGGGCCTCGGCTCGCTCTTCCCCGCGCCGCAGCAACAGGCCGCGCCAGAACTGCCGCAGGTCGGAAATGCTCAGGTTCTCCCGGGCCGACAGGTCCATCATCGCCCCGCTGACCTTGCGGTCGGGCGGCAGGTAGGCCAGGCCGGCGGCGATAGCAGCCCGCGGGTCGTATGGCGGCAGCGGGCGGCCGCTCGCCTCGACGATCCCGGCCAGGCGGGGCAGGGCGCCGAAGACCGTGCCCAGCAGGCTCTCGCGTCCCGACCCGGTGATCCCGGCGAAGCCGATGATCTCGCCCGGCCGGGCGTCGAAGGTCACGCCCCGCACCCCTGGGCCCCGCAGGCCCCGCACGCTGAGGGCGGGGACGACGCCGTCGGTGCCGCGCGGCTCGGGGGTGGGCAGCTCACCCAGCTCGTCACCCACCAGCAGAGTGATGAGCCGCCGCTTGTCAAGCGATGACACGGGCACCGTTGTGACCAGGTGGCCGTCGCGGAGGACGGTGACGTTGTCGGCGACCTGGAAGATCTCGTCCAGCCGGTGGCTGACGTAGAGCACGGCTACGCCGTGCGCCGCGACCCGGCGCACCATGTCGAGCAGCTGGTGCACCTCGTTCTCCGGAAGCGTCGCCGTCGGCTCGTCGAGGACGAGCAGCTTGACCTGGTGGTCGTCCTCACCCTCCAGCGCCCGGGCCACGGCGACGCCCGTGCGCTGGGCGAGCGACAGCGCGGCGACCGGTGTGCGGGGGTCGACCTGGACGCCGACGCGGCGAAGCAGCGCCGTCGCCCGCCGCCGCGTGTCCGCTTCCCTGATCGTCCCGAACCTGCACGCGAACCCGCTGTTCAGGTACAGATTGTCGACCACGGACAGCTGCAGGACGAGCCCGAGGTCCTGGTGCACGAAGCGAGCGCCCATCTCGTGAGCCGCATGGGCGGACCCGAAGGGCAGTGGCAACCCGTCGATCTCGACCTCGCCGCCGGGGTCAGGGCGATGGTAACCGGCGAGGATCTTGATGACCGTCGACTTGCCCGAGCCGTTCTCGCCCACGAGGGCGTGCACCTCACCGGGCTCGATGTCCAGATCGAAGTCCGAGAGGGCGACCGTCCCCGCGAAGGACTTGGTGAGGCCGCGAACCCGAAGGACGGGGCGAGGCGCCGTCGCCCCGCCCTCGTCCGGCGCCGGGCTCAGGCTCCCACGTGCCAAAGCTTCTCCATCTGTGCTGCGTAGTCTGCGGGCTCGTCGTAGGACTCGGACACGGCGAAGTTCTCGCCCTTAACGAACAACTGGAGAGGCAGCAAGCCCTCGCTGGCGGGGATGGGCGTGCCCTCCAGGTGGCGCAGGACGGCGTCCACCATGGCCCACGCGCTGTAGTTGAGGGCTACGCCCGTGAAGGCCGTCACCGTCCCGGCCTTGATGTCGGTCTCGTTGGTGACGTCGGCCCCCGCACCAATGATTTTGACGTTCAGGTGCGCCGCCGCGAGCGCCGCGGGGAGGCCGTCCACCCACGGCCCGTTGTCGGTGACCAGCCAGGTGACCTCCGGGTGGCGCTGCAGTGCTGAGACGATAGCCGCCGTCGAGCCGCCGCTGGTCACCTCACTGATGGTGCCCGTGAGCTGCGTGACCGAGCAGCCGGGACAGGACGCCTGCACCTTGGCCCGGAATGCCTGGTCGAAGGAGCCGAGGATTGGGAAGTCCGGCACCTGGAACTGAAGGATCTTGCCCTTCCCGTCAGAGTTGACGATGAAGTAGTCGGCCAGCACCTCGGCGGTGGTCTGCACGCTCTGTTCGTCGTCGATGTTGGCGATGATGGTGCTGGTGATCGCCTGCGGCCCGACATGGCCGACCACGATAGGCACGCCGGCCTTCTCGTAGGCAGGCACCTCCGACTGCCACGCGATCCCGGGGATGCCCGTCAGTCCCACAGCGACCGGGTTGTATTGCAGCGCCTGTTCCATACCCGCGATGAGCGTCGCCGGATTTGCCGACTTGTACGGGATCACCTTCAGGTCCCAGCCGATCGCGGCTGTCGCGGCGGCAAACGCCTTGGACAACTGCGTGCACTGCGCGACGTCGCACTGCAGGAACACGAAGGTCTTGCCCTTGGCCGGAGCCTGCTTGAGCGGCGTGGAGATCGGGATGGTGGTGGGTGCCTGCTTGTACTTGGCCACGACCGCGGACAGCGCAGCTAAGTCGGTTGTGCTGTTTGATGTGCTGGTGCCGGAGCTGGCGGTCGTGCCGCTGCCCGTTGAAGCCGACTCGGTACCGCCGCAGGCCGCCAGGAACGTGGCGGCGGCGAGGACCAGGATGCCAGCGGTGGCTGCCCGTGGCCACGTGGACTTTTTCAGCATAAGGATGGAGGCTCCCATCTGAGGTAACAGCACGGCGCCAGCCGGCTGGCCAGGATATGATTGATCAGTCAGTTACTAGTGCGCTGACTGCTGTCGAGAATGAAGATGAGGTGCCGGTGCGTCGAGGTCGCCGGTCAGTCGCGGACGGTCTCGCCAGCTACCGGGAAAAGGAACGCCGTGGCATTCCAGGTGACGCCGGCAGCAAGCAGCGCGGCCGCGCTGTCCGTGCCGCCCACAACCTCGCCCGCGATGACCGCGACCGCAGGCCCGCCGTCGAACTCGTTGAGCGAGCCCCTGGCCATTCCGTCGTCGCGGCCGTCGATCGCGAGCTGGCCGCCCTCACGCGGCAAGGCGCGAGCGATGTCTCGCATCGCGCCGGTCTCCCAGGCGACCCTGCACCCGAGCACTGCCATGTGCGCCTCCGTCGTCGGCAATCAGGCGTCAGTGTGACGCAGGCTACACAAGTAATCAACCAGTCAATTTAAACTCGTGATCGAAGCGCCCCGTCCGGCTCGGCTCGGAAGCTTGTCCTTGACTGGCGGCCGATGCTGGTAACATACTGACTGGTTACATTGCGAGAGGCTGAAGGCGCCGGCTGCCTGGCCAGGGGCTGTCCCGCCGCCAACGTGCCGCTTGCCAGCCGGACGAGGCGGCTCCGGGTCACGCTGTTCGTCGTCCCGGCTGGGCGTGGTCGAAGTCCGGCAGAATCGTACTGTCGTCAGCGGGGCTCGGCGACCGACAGGAAGAGGGCTTGAAGGTTGCCAAGGTCCAAGGCGCCGAGACTGGGACGGCCGCCGGCATCCAACGCAGCTGAGACCCGCCAGCGGATCATCACGACGGCCGCGGAGATGTTCGCCATAAACGGCTACGGGAGGACGACCAACAAGGACGTGGCCCTGCGGGCGGGCATCACCACGGGTGCGCTCTACTACTACTTCGACTCCAAACTGGCCATGTACCTGACCGTGTACTGGGAGCTGGCGGCGCTGGTCAACGAGCGCCTCAACAGCGCGATGCACGAGGAGAGCACCTTCTCCGGCAAGTTCCGGGCCGTTATGGAGGCCGTGTACCAGATGAATCGCGAGGATCCTTCTATTGCGCGGTTCCTCGGTACGGCGCGCGTCGACCGCATGCGCCATGAGGAACTGCGGTCGGCCATCCCGCACAGCCCAGGAGAGGGCGCCAACCTCGTAGCGCCGATGGTCGACGCCGGAATCGAGTTCGGCGAGATCGACCCGGAACGCCGCGATGTCATCGAGGCGGTGATGCGCACCATCTTCGTGGGCCTGACCGACGTCTCCGCGCAGATGGCGGATCCGCAGTACCACCGGCGGGCCATCGACGGGCTCGAGGCCCTCTTCGCCGGGGACCTCGTGCGCCATCCGCGCCGGGCGGCGCCTCGCCGGGCCGGGTGAGCGCGCCACCTCGGCCCGGCGGCGTCAGGACGCAGGCGGGGATTCCACCCGGTTGCTGGTGTACCGGGGTCCGCCGATCCAGACGCACAGCTGAGGGTCCGCATCGCGGAGTTCTCCGCCGACCCAGCGGCCGTCGACGCTGAAATGGCCGACCCGGCCGTCCTTGGTGGTTACCCGCACCAGGCCGCCGTCGGGCTCATAGAGAGCGCCCGTGAACGGATGGTGGATGCCTTCGCTCACCTGCTCCTCACTCCCCGATCCACTCGGTCAACGTGCGGTGCAACCAGCGGACCTTGGACTCCTGATATTCACTCAGCAGCACGCCAGACCGAAGTGTGGTCTCCAGCCCGAGCTGGACGTTGGCCATGTTGAACGTGTCCTGGTCGAACACCTTGCCGAGCGATGAGAGCCTCGGCTCGGCGCTCCATGGCTCGTCCGCGGCGAGCCAGCGCACGGGCGACGGAGGCGGACGCTGTCCGCGGAAGGGTGACAGCAGCAGCACCTCCATGATGCAGCTACGGTGGTCGTCACCGTTGGGCCGGAAGCGGTAGACGATGCGGTTGAAAGCCCCCCAGGGATGGAAGTTGGGGAACACCGTGTAGTCAATGCTGTCCATCATCTCGGCGTCCGACATGCGGTCGACCTGGTCACCGGCGAGCGGGCGCCACCGCGTCCGGGCCAGCTCGGCGGCGACCGCCCGCATGCGCTCACCCGGCCGCAGCGTGATCGGGCTGGTCTCCCCGTCGCGGACGTCGAGCATCGAGCGCAGCATCTCCTCCTCGCTCGGGACCCAGGTGAGATGCGGGCTGGTAACGCCGCCGGGGGTGATGGCCCGGGCGAAGTTGTCCCAGACGTCGACCTGTGTGAGCAGGTCGCCCTGCCAGGGGAGGATCTGCGGATGGGTGCCCGCGACGTGGTAGGCCTCGCAGAAGGCTTCCTGGGCGACCTTCCAGTTGGCCTGGATGACCTTGGCCACGTGCACCTCGACGTAGGCCGAGCCCAGGTCCCAGTCAGCGAAGTGGGCGATGATCCCACCGAGGAACTCCTCCAGCGGTCCGGCGCCGGGGTCGGGGTTGAGGAACACGAATCCCGCCCAGCTATCCACCCGGACCTGCGGGAGGGTGAGGTCACGGTCCGGCAGCTGGGGGAAGTCCCAGCCGGCCGGCACGTCGGCGAGGTTCCCGTCGAGTCGCCAGGCGAAGCCGTGGAAGGGGCAGCGCAAAAGGCCGTCGCAGTGGCCGTCGTAATCCCTCAGTCGCCTACCACGGTGCAGGCACGCGTTGACGTAGCCCCGGATGGTGCCGTCCGCCTGACGGACCAGCAGGTACGAGCGGCCGGCAATGTCGTACACGACGACGTCCCCGGGCTCGGGGAGGTGCTCCTCCCGACAGGCGAACTGCCACACCCTGGACCACAGCCGCTCTTTCTCACGTTCGTGATAGGCCCGCGAGGTGTAGCGCCGGACGGGGATGTCCTCTGTGCCGAGGCAGGGGTTGTGCTGCAGGCGGAGGACGGCGGGCACCTCATGGGTGTCCTCGTCGAGGAGGCGCTGGTACGGGCCCGACAGTGCCGCCACCTTCTGCTCGGCTTGCGCGAGGGCCTTCACGACAGGTCCTCGATCAAGGCGGTGGGAGTCCCGAGCGCGCTGCGGGCTGCCGCATCCGCGCCGGCGTGGAAGATACGGAAACAGGACAGAACCCACTGGATGAGCACGACTCGTGGGACGCGATCGTCTCGGTCCTGCGGATGCAGCAGCTCGACGGTGCCGGCAATCAGGATCACAGCTCCCCTCTATGCACTTCTGTGTGCTCCCCAATACTAATTGATCGAGCGATTGTTTACTAGGAGGCCGCTGAATAACGGCGTTCGATCCGCGAGCCGGGGTTCCTAGCGGATTGGCGAAGCCGATCTGTTAGGTCCGCGTCCGCGCCCGGCTGGCGAGGCGGAGGAGGCCCGGATAGTGGTGTTCTATCCGGGCCGACGACAACGCAGCCAGGCGGGATGCGGGGGGACGCGAGCCGGACAGGCGTTGTTCAGCGGCCTCCAAGGAGAGGCTGCGCCTCGGCGGTCGCGGCTCGGGCGGCGCGCTGACCGCGACATGTTTGCGGGCTGCCTACGGTGCCGTTTCTGCGGCACCGTAGGCAGCCCGCAGGTCGCGTTTGTTGAGTTTGCCCATCGCGGTGCGCGGCAGGTCGGGCACGAACCTCACCGCACGTGGGCACTTGTAATGAGTCAGCCGGTCCCGGCACCAGGCGACGAGGTCCTCGCCCGCGAACGCGGGATCCCTGGGCACCACGAGCGCCAGCAGCGCCTCGCCAAGATCGGGAGCGGGCACGCCGATGACCGCCACGTCCTGCACGCCCGGGTGCGCCGCCAGCACTGCTTCGGCCTCAGCCGGGTAGACGTTGACCCCGCCAGACACCACGAGGTCAGACGCCCGGTCGGTCAGGTAGAGGTACCCGTCCGCGTCGAGAAGACCGATCTCGCCCATGACGAAGTACCCGTCGCCGACGAAGCTGGCCGCCGTCTTGTCCGGGTCATGCAGGTACCGCGGACCGCCGTCGCGCCCGTTGCGCACGCACACCAGGCCCTCGGCGCCAATCGGAAACTCCTGGCCGTATCCGTCTCGGATACTGACCTCGAACGGCGGCACCGCCCGGCCGACCGAACCTGGATGCGCGAGCCAGTCCGTCGAATCGATCGTCGTGACGGTACCGATCTCGGTAGAGCCGTAGGCTTCCACGACAACCGGGCCCATCCACTCGATCATCGCGCGCTTGACATCGGCCGGACATGGCGCTCCGGTGTGCGCGATCTGGCGCATGCTGCTGACATCGTGTCGGGTGCGCAGGTCGGCGGGCAGCGCCAGTAGCCGGGAGAAATGCGTCGGCACCATGGTCGAACTCGCGATCCGGTACCGGTCGATGGCCCCCAGCGCCGCGGCCGCGTCAAACCGCGGCAGCACAACCATCGGCGTGCCCCCCGCCAGGCAGCGCAGCCCGTGCAGCGGCCCGGTGTGGTGCAATGGTCCCGCGACCAGGTGCGGCCCGAGCTGAGCGACCGCGCTGGCGGCGATGTTCGCCACGTGCTCGGCAACGGTCGCACCGCCGGCAAACATCGCAAGAGCCTGTTCAGCCGCTTTGGGCACTCCGGAGGTACCGGAGGTGTACATGAGCGCCCGCCGTGGCGGCAGGTCGGCAGGCGGCTCGTGCCGCGGGGCGGCGGCGGCGAACTCGGTAAGCGAGTCGACTACTACCGCTGCGGGGGCACCGGCCTGCCTGGCCACGGCCGCGGACTCCGGGCTGGCGAGGATCAGCCTGGCCGCGCTGTCGCGCAGGACGTGACCAGCCTCAGCCGGGCGGAGCTGCCAGTTCACCGGCACCGCCGACGCGCCGGCGTAGATCACGGCCAGGTGCGCGATCGCCGTCTGCGCGCTGTTCTGCGCAAGGATCGCGACCCGCCGGTCCGGGCCGAGGTCCGCGCCGAGCAGCGCGTGGACTACGCGGTTCAGCCAGTCGTTGAGTTCGGCCCAGGTCAGGTTCTCAGTGCCATCCGTTAGCGCCCAGCCGGCCGGATCCGCGCCAGCGCGGTCGGCTATCCCTGCGACCATGCCGTCAGGTCCCGGCGAGGCGGGCGACGACCGGCGCGAAGTCTTCGAGCACCCGTGCGCCGACGGTGACATAGCTGATGCCGTAGCGTTCCCGCCGGGCCACGAGCCGCTCGCATATCTCGTCCACCGACCCCGCGAGGACGTGCGGGTGGTCGGCTAGCGTCTCGGGGGGCAGACCGAGCGCGCCCGACAGGTGCGCCTGCGCCTTCGGGGGGTCGACCCCGACCATGGTGAAATACGCGGCGATCTCAAGTTCCAGACGCTCGAACCGGTCACCGGCACCCTCCCGGACCCAGCCGATCTTGCGATCGGTGGCGTCCGCCGTCGAGCTTCCGACGCCGTCCGAGCCGATGCGGCCTGAGCGGTTGTCGAAGTTCAGGCTGACGATGTCGGCCCGCCTTCCCGCCAGCCGCAGGATGCGCTCGCCACCCCCGCCGACCATGAAGGGCGGGCGCGGTGTCTGCACCGGGGCCGGCACGCCCTGGTAGCCACTCACCTGCACGTGCGTACCCGCCACGGCGATCTGCTCGCCGCCGAAGTGGGCCTCGAGCAGGTCTATGACCTCCTCAAGGCGCTGCAGGCGGACGCCGGGCCGGTCCCAGCGGATGCCCATGGCCCGGTACTCCGCCTCGATCCAGCCCGCGCCGAGCCCGATCTCCAAACGCCCGCCGGACAGGAAGTCGAGGGTGGCCAGCTCCTTGGCCAGCACCGCAGGCAGGTGATAGTCGATGCAGAGCACCCGGCAGCCGATCCGGATGGTATCGGTCGCCGCGGCGGCAACGGCCATGGCGGGGATGGCAGCGAGATCCTGGACCGGGTGGCGGGTCTCCGCCTCCAGGGGGCCTGGCCCGAAGTAGTGATCGGCGAGGTGGAAAGTGGAATAGCCGAGCTGCTCGGCCTCGCGGGCGAGGGTGCGCCACTGCTCAGCGGACGTCGCCTGGTACGCCTGCAGGCCGAACCTGAAGGGTTTTGCTCGACTCACATGGCCCCCACATCGGTCCCTGAGTGTGCCGGTATCCTCCCACCGCCAGTGGGTCTGGTCAATTACTAATCGATTGACTAATATGTTTCTCGGGCCGCGGGCAGCCCGTTGCGCCCGCAGAGGCGAACTGGCTGCTGGCCGGGCCTGAGCGCAGAACACTTCGGTGCCGGGCTACGCCGACAGGCGCGTGCTCGCCGCCAGGAGCCCAACGCCGCGGATCCAGCCACGGCAGACGACCCGATGGAAGGCCGGACATGACTGAGATAGCCATCCCGACGTGCATCGCCGACATCACCCCGGCGTGGCTCACGGCCGCGCTCGGCACCACGCCAGCTCATGTGGTCGACGTCCGCAAGGAGCGGATCGGTGTCGGCATCGGGCTCATGGCGGACGAGTGGCGGGTTACCCTCACCTACGACCAGCCCCTGCCGAACCAGTTAGCGTCGGTAGTGGTGAAGCTGGCCGCCTCGGCCGAGGAGAACCGGGCCATCGCGCACGAACGCAACCTCTACGAATCCGAGGTGCGCTTCTACCGGGAACTGGCGGCCCAGACCAGGACGCGAGTGCCCCGATGCTTCCACGCCCGCAAGGCCCGCGACGGCGCCGACTTCGTCATCGTCATGGAGGACCTGAGCGCCCTGGGGATGGTCGATCAGCTCGACGGCCTGAGCCTGGTGCAGGCGGAGCAGGCCGTGACTGCCCTTGCTGACCTCCACGCCTCCTGGTGGGGGAAGGTGTCGACGCCGGAACTCGACTGGATCCCGGGCATCGTGCACCCGCGGATGAAGATGATGGCAGACCTGTGGCCGCAGCTGTGGCCCGTGTTCGTGCAGCGCTTCGGGACGGACCTGCCCGACGGCGGCGAGGCACTCGGCGAGGAGGTTCGCGACCGCTACTGGCCGTTCATGCAGCAACTGGCGGATGAGCCCTGGACCATCCTGCACATCGACTACCGCTGCGAGAACCTGATGTTCCAACCAGACGGAACCGGCCTCGTTGTGCTCGACTGGCAGTCGATCGGCCGCGGGCCAGGAGCATACGACCTGGCCTATCTGCTCGGCGGCAGCCTCACGGCCGAGGTGCGCGCCGCCCACGAAGAGGCCCTGGTTGAGCACTATCATCGTGAGCTGGTCAAAGGCGGGGTCCAGGACTACCCGCTCGACCGGCTGTGGGCGGCATACCGGCTTGCCCACCGCGTCGCCGGCACGGCGACGGCTGTGCTCGTCGGCGCGGGAACTGACCTCGGCAACGAGCGTGGCGTCAAGCTCGTGCGCACGATGGCTAACCGGCACTTCTCTGCTGCCGTCGACGCCGCCCGCGTGGCCTCATCCCGGGACGCCCTGGCGTCCAGCTGACCGGCGGGCGGGTAAGAGCGCCCGACAACAGGGGTGTGGATCAAGGAACAGGGCTGGGGTGCGTGGATCGCGAGGTGCGTGCCCCAGCCCCGCGACGTGGCCGATGCGCGGCGCCGAGCCGCAGGCAGTTCGGAAGGGGACAGTCGGATGGCAACGCTGTTGGTCCACATCCGGGTACGTCCAGGGGCCGAGGAGCGCTTCGAACAGATCGCAAGCGAGCTTCACGCCGCGACTCACAGCCGCGAGCATGACGTCCGCCGCTACGAGTACTGGCGGGGCGAGGAGCCGGGGACGTACTACACGCTCGAATCTTTCGACAGGTTCGCAGGATTCCTCGCCCACGAGACCAGTCCGCACCATGAGGAAGCCAGGCCAGCTCTGCGCGACGTGCTGGAAGCGGTCCGGCTCGAGTGGGTAGACCCGATCGGCGGGGCATCACCGCTGACGCCCACCGACATGCCGCCCCCGCAGCCGGACGCCACCGAACTCGAACGTGCGCTCTCGGAGCGCCTGGCAGCGCAGGTCCAGGACTGGTGGCTCCCGCTGCGAACGTCAGACGTCGCCAGCCGGGGCGGCGGTCCGGCACAGTGAGCCAGTGCGAAAGGCGAGGCGAGGCGAGGCGATGACGGCATCGATTGAAGGACGCAAGGCCATCGTGACCGGGGCCGCCCAAGGACTCGGACTGGCCTACGCCCTGGCCCTGGCCCGGGCAGGCGCCCACGTTGCCGTGTGCGACTCCGACGCATCCGTCGAGGACCTGGCCTCCCACCTGGCGGGCTGCCGCGGCTCCTTCTGGGCGACCGTCGCCGACGTGTCCTCGCCCGACGACGTCCGCCGTTTCGTCGACGGCGCAGCCGAGCGACTCGGCGGTATCGATATTGTCGTGAACAACGCCGCCGTGTGCCTGCCGACCAACCCAGTCAGCGGCTCCTGGGACAAGGCCGTCGACGACTGCGACCGCACCCTCGGTACCAATATCCGCGGCGCGTACCTCGTCGGCCGGGCCGCGATCCCCTACCTCGTGCGCCAGGGCGGTGACATCGTCAACGTGACCACCGACCACATCCATACCTGCGGCTGGCCCGAGGCGCTGGACCACGCCGACGCTCCTGCCTGTCCATGGGCCAGCACCCCTCGGCCGCCCGGCGGCGGCACGGCATTCGACCTCTACGACGCATCGAAGTGGGCTCTCAACGGCCTGACTCACGCCTGGGCACAGGCGTTGCGCCCGCAGGGGGTCCGCGTGAACTCATTCGGCATGGGAGCGACAGACACCCCGATGTACCGGAGGTTCCTCGGCGACCGCCCGCCGGCGCCCGGGCTGATGGCAGCCGGGGACGTCGCCGCCGTCCTGCTCGACCTACTCGCCGAAGGCCCGGAGGGGCGGACGGGCGACAGCATCCAGCTATGGGTCGGCCATCCGTGCATCCTGCCGCCGGTAGCCACCCTTCCCGCGGTCGTAGCCTGAGGGCCGTGACGCACGTACGGCTCGGAACGCTCCCGTCACTCACCAGGTAGAACCCCCGCCGGACAGCAGCGGGAAGGCGCTACCGGGGCTCTACTGTTCGCTTCGAAGGTTGCGGACGGGACACATCAGACCGGGCGTACCGGCGAACTTTCGGTCCACCGTCACCAGCTCGGCGCCCAACACCTCCGCCAGCGCGACGTATGCAGCGTCATACGGCCACATGTTGTGCCGAAGCGCCCAGATCCGCGGAAACAGCGGCACATGGTCGAAACGCCTCAGCGGCATGCGACCGAGCAGATCCAGAGCACGTGCCCCCTCGTCCGCAGGCAGCTTCCCCCCGCGCACCAGGCCTCGCAACGTCGAGGCGCATTCGAGATCGACGGCATGCGGTGCGGCCAGCCGCTCACCGAAAGCGACCACACGCACCTTCTCCGCAACAGTGTCCGAACCAACCAGGAACTCGACCAGGGCGGAGGTGTCCAGAACAATCACGCGTGGGAATCGCGCATCTCGGCGACAGCGTCCACCACGTCGGCGACGGTCACCGCGCCCCGTGCCGCGATGGAACGCGCCTGCTCGGCGGCCTCCTCAGCGGTCAGCATGACCGCCTCCCCCTCCAGCAGCTGACGGACATAGGCCTGCAGCGACTGCCCGGCTCGGACAGCCCGCACCTTCAGGACGGTGACGGTCTCCTCGGAGACCTCGCGCACATGAATGGTAGCCATGCAAGCATCCTAGTCCCACAGCCAGCACCTCACCTGAACAGTCTCAACCTGGGCGCCACCCACGTGAAGATCCGACCGGAAAACCCCGACCGCGGCGTTGCCTCCCAACCCCCGGCCCCGAAACTCGCCCTCGCTTATAAACCGGCGGCCACACTGGGCCACCCGCGAGGGTCCAGATCTTGGTGTTTCGGTAAGTACAGCGGTCCGCGGTTGGTCGAGTATCCAATAGATTCGCCGTCTCGACATCGACGGCGGTACCGGCCCCACCACCGGAACGATCCCCGTCACAGCAGGAGGAAACATGAGCGATGCCCCCGAACTCATCCGCCGTTACTTCGAGCTCGCGCCACAGTCCGACGCCGACGCCTACTTCGCCCAGTTCACCGACGACGCTCTCGTCGAGGACGAGGGCCGGGAACGTCGAGGCATCCCCGCCATTCGTGCCTGGCGCACCGAGGTCCCGCTCGTCGCGTACACCATCCACGAAATCCACCAGACCGAAACCGGGCACGACGCGGACGTAGACATCGCCGGTGACTTCCCCGGCAGCCCCGTGCACCTCACATTCCACTTCCAGTTCGCGGCCGACGGCCGCATCACCGTCCTCACCATCCGCCCCTGACGACATCAGCACGACAAAGACCACGCACGCCTTTCGTACACGGGTCTGATCCGGTGCGTGCGGGTCGGGCACGAGACGGAGGTTGTCAACCGCAGTGTTGAATGATCCGTCGCCGGGGGCGATAGCGGCGGTCGTTGTCAGGCCGCCGTCTCCAGGCGAGGACAGGGAAATCGGACTGGTCGTCGCGTTCCTCGACCAGCGCGAACAGGCGTGGCGCCATAGCGGCGACGAGCTCCTCCAGCACACTCGCCCCGTCCTGCCTGGCGATGACCCATCCCAGCCCGACCGGTCCGTCAAAGGAGGCACCGCCGGTACGCTGGTCGTCGATGGTCATGGTTGCCTTCCTGGCGCCATGGTGTGCACGCTGTCGGGAGTCGCCGCGGGGACGGGTTGCTCCTGCCCGGCGGAGGACCGCGAGCGGGATCTGGCTGTGCGCCACCGCGACCGGGTCGTCGTCCACGTAGGTGACCTGATCACCCGGTCTGGGCCTGGTACCGAAAGCAGCAGGATGGCGCATTGCGCAGGCGGTCCTCGTCATCGGGACGGTCCTCGCTGAGGGTAGGCGAAAGGAACCGTTCCACCATCGTCCCGACCGTAACGGGGGTCATTCCCCCCGCCGCGAAGAATCCATTCGTCCCGCCTCAACCTCCTGACCTGCAACGACTCCCAGGCTCCGATGAGTTGGTTCGCATGACGAAACCCGCGCTGCCCGACGGAACCAGACCGCACTGCGATCGACGAGGTGGCGTCCAACGGCCAGCAGAGCTACGGGTATCCGCCGCGCCTTGGCCCAGGCAATGCGTGAACTCGGCCCGGCCCGGACTCGTGCCTGTAGTTGACCATCGCAGCCGATTTCACCCCGCCTGACCAGCACCTCAATCCGACGTCGGCACGCCGACTCCCCCTCGCCGGATTGCCCGAACGGAGGCGGGTAGTCCGGGGGCGCCATCGAGGTTCAGGCGCCGCCGAGCAGCAATCGTTTGGCGGAGGTGAACTCCGCCTCGGAGAGGCTGCCGGTGGCGTGCAGGGCGGCAAGATGCTCGAGTTCCGAGACGAGGCGGGGTGCCGCGTCCTGGGGTGTGGTCCCGACGGTGGCATCATCCGGCCCCAGGATCACCTCGATCTGGGAGGGGTCCTCCGGCAGGTAGCGGACCTGGACCGCGCCACCACGGCGCGGAAGCTCATACCGCGGGAAGGTCCGAGTGACCGATGCGGTGGCCGGGCTGCCATCGGCGCGGGTATAGCTCACGGTCACCGTCAACCGAGGCTGGTCGTTGACGGTCACGCCGGTATCGGCGATCTGGATGATCCGGCCGACCGCGATCATGCCCCGCTCCCGCAGCCGCTGTCGGTCAGCCTCGTATCGCAGTTGTCGGCGGCTTTTACGACGTCGGGAACGTAGCGCCAGCGGGACGGCGGCCAGCGCCGCGACGGCGCTCAGCACGATGGGGACCAGCAGCCACGGACTCTCCGGACTCTCACTCTCCGAGCTGATCTCACGTCGTATGCACACCAGGGCGACGACGACGCCAGCGGAGACGACAAAGCCCAGCGGGGCGCCGCGCCTATGCGTCCAGGCACGCAGGGCGACGGCCACACAGGCGATGCCGAAGATCCAGGCGCCGCCGAAGCCCAGGAAGAAGTAACCCGCATCCGATCCGGTGCACGCTCGCTGTTCCATGTCCCCGCAGCTGCCGCGGCTGGAGGACCGCGGAAAGTAGGTGCCGATAAGCCAGGCGCCCGTGAGAGCAACCACGGTGGGCAGCAACCAGCCGAACAGCGCGTTACCGCAGCCCAAAGCTCGGCCGGGATGCGTGCTTTCGCCGCCTGGCGCGGAGTTTCCGACCGTCACCTCGCAAATCGTACAGATCCAAATCTTTTTTGGACCTCTGCCTCGCCTCGCCTCGCCTCGCCCGATGCGGCCTTCTATAGCGCGGTCCCCGGCGATCCTGCGGCGCTGTCCAACACGATGCACGGATGACAAAATCGTCCGCCTTTAGAGGCTCTTCGCAGCCCGCCGGAAAGTGTAGTCAAACAAGCGTGGAGAGTAGTAACCCACGGCTCGTCCGTACAGCTTGGTCGCCACGTTCGCCTAGGTCGGAGCGCTTGCGGGCCGGTCTCTCGGGCCTGCACCAGCCGCACCAGCCGCAGCAGCCGGTCGCCGCCTGCCGCGACACCCAAGCAGCACCCGGGGCAAGCCACATCGAGACCACGCCGCCGCCGTCAGGTAGAGATCGCACGACAATCGGCGGTCGCCGTGCTCGGCGCGTTTGTTGGCAGGCCGAAGCTTCGGGTGCTGTGGTCACTCGGCTCTTCTCCGCGCCCGCATCCGCAAGGTCTATCGAGGATATCTACGGAGCGTGTTTCCCTGCCGCTGTTCGGGGGTTGACGCGGACGCCGCCGACTGCGTCGCGTCCCATACGTCGCTGGCGATGGTGGCCCACAGATGTTGGGGGAACTCGTGTCCCATATCGGGGTAAGTGATCAGCCGGGCTGCGGGAATCGTTCCGGCGAGGGTGTGGGCGGCACGGATGCGAATCCATGGGTCATCCTGGCCGTGGATCACCAGGGTAGGCACCCGCAGCCGCCGTAGCTGAGCCCGGAGGTCGCCGCCGGTGCGGGCTGCGGCGAGTTGACGGTGGGTCGCGCCCGGGTCGTGGTCGCGGTCCCAGGACTCCTCGGCGGTCGCGCGTACCCAGGCGTCGTCGATCGGGTGCCGCCGCGAGCACATGATCAGATAGGTGTCCGCCAACCGTTGCACGCCGCCTTCCCGGGTGTCGTCGTACCGTTTGCGGGCCAACCGCAGCAATGTGCCGACCTTTAGGTTGCGTAGGTTGCTGATCGGGCCGCCGGTCCCGCCGGCCATCGCGGAGACGAGGCTGCGGACACGGGATGGATGCCAGATCGCCACCATCTGGGCAAGCGTCGCACCCAGCGACTCACCGAGCAGATGGGCGGAGTCCCAGCCCAGGGCGTCCATGACGGCGACCGCGTCATCGACCATGTCGTCCATCCGGTAGGCCGGACCACCTCCGCGCCCCAGCAGTGTCCGGACGGTCGTGCGAGGCGGTGCGGTGCGGTACGGGGCGGTGCGGTGCGGTGCGGTGAAGTGGGTCGACAGTCCCGCATCGCGGTTGTCGAAGCGCGCAACGGCGAACCCCCGCTCCGCGAGCTCCCGGCAGAACTCGTCCGGCCACCAGATCATCTGAAACGTCAAGCCCATGACCAGCAGCAGCGGCTCCCCGTCGGGCCGTCCGAACGTCTCGTAGGCGATGCACACCTCGCCGCCGGGACAGGCCACGTCGAGATCACAGTCCTGCGCCAACCTGTGAGTGAGGCGTGCGGCGAGGTCCTTGCGGTTCCCCACACCCGCGCGGGTCGCACCATGTCTGGTAGCGTCACCGTGTCCGCGAACCGGCCTGAGGAGGTGAGACCCATTACCGCTGTATCCGGCTGGGTGCTCCCCTCTTGCTGCGGGGCGGTTCATCTCACATAGGTGGCCGTCGGGAGCGCCCCCAGGCATCCCGAAAGGCAACGAACCTATGTACTTCAGCTCAGAGGCGACCTCGTCCGGCGTCTCGGAACGACTGTTCACCCTTGACGGCATCCCCGGTGTGCTCTGGTCCCCGGTTGATGCCATCGGACCCCGCCCCCTGATGCTGCTCGGCCACGGAGGCGGTCAGCACAAAACCGCCCCGGGGGTGCTGGCCCGCGCCCACCGCTACGCGGCACATTTCGGTTTCGCGGTGGTCGCGATCGACGCACCCGGGCACGGCGACCGGCCACGAACCGCGTACGACGAGCGGTTCAGCGCGGAACTGCGGCAGAAGATGGCGGCCGGCGAGCCCGTCGGCGCGCTGATCGCCCAGGACAACGCCACCCGTGCCACCCAGGCCGTTCCCGAGTGGCAGGCCACCCTGGACGCTCTCCAGGACCTCGACTGCGTCGGGGCGGGCGGACCCGTGGGGTACTGGGGGGTGTCACTGGGCAGCATGATCGGTATGCCGTTCGTCGCCGCCGAACCCAGGATCACCGCCGCTGTCTTCGGTCTCGTCGGCTACGACACCCTCACCGACCCCGCGGCCCGCATCACCATCCCGGTGCAGTTCCTGTTCCAGTGGGACGACGAGATCGTGCCGCGCGCGGCCGGCCTCGCGCTGTTCGACGCCATCGCCTCCCCCGAGAAAACGCTGCACGCCAACTCCGGCCGCCACGTCGACCTACCCAGGTTCGAAATGGACAGCGACGAACGCTTCTTCGCTCGCCACCTCGTCGGCGGCACCGCCTCGACAACGGTCGCGTAGCGGGCCAGCCTGGCCAGGACGCAATGCCCTGGCCAGGCTCCGCCTGCTGCCTCACGACGCGGCCCGCGCCAGCCAAGGCTACGAGCGCGACGCCGTCCACGTGGCGGACCCGCCGGGCTGCGCGGGGTGCGGATCGGCGGAAACAGTACGCGTAACGTCCCGCGCAGGCTGAACTCCCAGCTCCACGGGAAGCCACGCCGACACCATCACAACGGGAAACTGCTCAAATAGGTCCTACCCCGCTGGTCATGTAGTGCTCAAATACGAAGCCAACTGCTCATCTACCTGCGATCCCTACAAACCTGTTCGGTGGCCCGTCCGCCCTCTCCTCCATCCGGTGGGGAAATGACATGGTCTCCGCCACGTACATGGACGGGCAGACGGTCGACTACGGACCCGAGCAGACCGTCAAGGTCTGGCGGGAGATCCACCCGCCGCACTGAGTTCCCCGTCTTCGCGGCCGTGGGGCAACCCAGGGAAAAGAACACGGTCGTCTAGCGAAGGGCAGAATGGAGGACCGCCGGCCCGTCGACCCGCTGAAAATCATCAAGGTGGCGCAGTGCTACCGGTACCAGAGCTGCGAGCACCCCGGCTGGGATGCCAGCGAAGCCGCGGCGTTCACCCGCAGTCTGATCAACCTCGCGATCAGCGGCCTGCCCGGTCCGTCACACCGCGACCGCCAGCGATCGAATGGAGGAGGCGCGCAGGTCGCTGGGGCTGTCGCACCGGTACTACGAGCACTTCGCGGCGGAAGAGACCCTCCTCGCACGTACCGACGCCACCATCGACGAGGTTCGGAGCCTCCTCGACGAGCTGTGGCCCGTCAAGGATGACGCTCCCACGCTCACCCGTCAGCGGGGCGACGAACGGGGTGACACCGTCGTGAGCCTCTTCGAGAAGGAGTCCGCAAGGGTCGGTAGCACCGCCTACGCGGCGGAACGCGCGGTGACCGACTACGTCGACCACTACGCCACGATCAGACCAAGCGGCGCGCTGAAGGGCAATGAACTGGGGGCTCGCGGCGCCCGGCTGCTCGACGGCGCCGACGACGAGGTCAAGGCCCAGGCCCAGGCCAAGGACAAGGCCCACCGAAAGCTGATGCTGCTGGTCCGCCGGTGAATGGAATGCTGGCCTGCTGGTGTGAAAAGCTAATATCTCCGGAGTTCCTCACCAACCAAATCTGGATCTTGTAGCAGTGTCCGGAGCCCACCGAGGTCCGTCCGCTGAGCGCCGGGAACGCCGCCGGCCACCGGATGCGCAAGGGCACCAGGCAGATCCGGAACGGGTCCGCGACCCCGTCGACCCAGCCCGGGGCCGCCGCCGACCTCACCTGACTCCGTGTCATGCCGATCGCCGACGCCCTCGTTCTCCCACGAGACCGACCGGGTCTCCCCGCCCGGCGATGCCGGCCCGGACAGTCGGGCCGGAAAGTTGGACCGCCGAAACCACGGGTACCGGAACGGGTGGCCGACAGGTCCTACAGGGGAAATTCACCGGCGGTGAAAGCGGCCTTCGACTGGAGTTTGTTCAGCTTCTTGGTGCCCTCCGGGTTCGTCCTGGCCAGGAGAGTGGTCCACCAGTCGATGAAATCCTTGTCGTAGTAGGGACCCGGCGTGAATGACTTCACCGGGCTGGTTCCGGTTTGGAGACCGTACCACTGATCGACGACGAAGCAGGTGTCGCCCCACTGATGAAAGTCACCCTCGGTCACGTCGGTATCCCTTTCGGGGTGACGCTTGACGTTCCGGTTCACGACAGTGAACACGTGCTTGGCGTCCTGCTGTCCTTCAATACCGTAAACCTCGACCTGCGTCCCCGGCGGCAGCAAGGCAGACTGGGAACGCAGGCGGCCGGTGAACGTGCGGGTCACCAGAATACCGGTCACCACCCATGCGAAGTCGTTGCACACACCGTAGAAGGACTTCGCGTTGATGAACATCGCCACGCCGTCGCCGATGTATCCGGCCCGGTTGTTCGTTTCCGGGAAATAGGTACAGGAATTCATTGCCATCGGTTTCCCGGTCGGCTTCCAGCCCGGCGGCTTCCATTCGATCTTTGTCTTCCGCTGCCCTTCCGGAGCCAGTTCCAGGAGATCCGCGAACGCGTTGTCGATGAACACCTTACCGGGCGTCCCTAACGTCGAATTCTGGATGAACGCGTGCACCTGGTCCATCACCACGGGCCACACAGGTGCTTCCGCAAAGCTCTCTGCCACAGGTTCCCCCTTATCAGCGGATCAGTCCGTCGGGAGGCACTGTAGCAGCACCCAGCGACCCATCGTGGGCGATTGGTGACAAAGGCAGCCGACCCGGCTGCACCGCCGCAGTCGCGCCGGCTTGTCGACGCCACGGCACGGCCATCCCGCGTTGTGGCGCACTCCCGGCGTCGGCTGATCACTGTAGGGCGCCGCGTGGGACGAACGGAGTGTTTCCGCTTTTCTGGACACCTTTTTAGGCTGCCAGCTGGCTGATATGTCTGGGCGGGTTCAAACGGTCGTAGCGACGCTCCGATAGGATGATCTCGGCTAACGACCGGTCGGAGTCGAGCGCCAATCTTACCGCCTCGTCTTTGTACTCCTGCGTGTACTTCCGGGGAGTCGACCCCATGACGGCCCTTCCATTCAGACAGTGACCTTCAGGTCTGCTGTCCACGGAAACGGGATCGCTTCAATCCGTGGGGCGGTCCGTTGGGTGGTCTCCGCCGGCCCGAGCCTGCCGGGGTCCCGCCCGCCCTGGGGCGGTAGGTACATCCCAGCTGATGACATCGCTGTGAAAGGGCGCCGGCGAGTTCGACGAGCTGCGCCAGCTCGACGAGCTGACCAGCCTCGTCTCGTCGCGCGCCGGGTCGACCTACCTCGCCGAGGGCTACACCGGGTGCGCGGGAACGCGGGGTCAGTCACCCCCTCTGCCGGCCCGACGGCGCAGGTAGGTGGACAGGCCCACGGCGACGGCAAGGGCCGCGCCGTTGAAGACCGGGTTCACCCAGTCGGACGCGCCGGCCAGGGTGAGACCGCTGACGCTGACCGCGACGAGGGCAACGCCGAACACGGTGCCGAACACGTTGAACCGGCCGGGGCGGATCGCGGTCGCGCCGAGGAACACCGCCGCGAGCGCCGGGAACAGCATCGTGGTGCCGTTGTCGGCGGTGGCGCCGGCGGTGCGGGCCGTCAGCACGACCCCGCCGACGCCGGCGATGAGACCGGCGCCCACGAAGGCCAGCAGCGGGTAGCCGCGGGTGCTGATGCCGATGAGGCGCGCCGCCCGTGGGTTCTCCCCGATCGCATACAGGGAGCGGCCGTACGGCGTCTGGCCGAGCACGTACCACAGCGCCACCGCGATGCAGGCGACGAGATAGGCGGGCTGTGGGATCCCCAGCCAGGTCGTGGAGCCGAAGTCGATCAGGCTGGGTGAGATGTTGTTGCTGATCGCCCGGCCGTGCGTGTACCACTGGATGAAGCCGCCGAGGATCGTCGCGGTGGCCAGCGTCGAGACGAACGCGTTCATCCGCAGCAGGGCGACGGCGACGCCGTTGACCAGCCCGATGCCGAGGCCGGCGGCGAGGGCCACGGCGACGGCCAGCGCGAGTGGGGCGTGGTGGTTCTGCATCAGCCCGCCGCACAGCACCGACGCGGTGGCGGCCGTGGCACCGACCGAGAAGTCGAAGTGCCCGGCCACAAGGGGAACCAGGGTCGCGAGGGCGAGTAGCAGCGTCACCGTCTGGTTCGCGGTAAGGATCCGCAGGTTGGCCGCCGTCGGGAACGTGGCGGAGCTGGCGGGCAGGAAACAGAAGAACAGCGCGACGGCCACGAGCAGCCCGACCAGCGCGTACCGCTCGGCGGCGGCCGCGAACGCGCGGCCGGCGGCCGGCCGCGGTGGCGTGACCGTGACGGCCTGGTCCGCCGCTGGCGGCGCGCCGGGCGGTTGCGGTGAAGGCGCGGGTGCGGGCTCTGCCGCCGCTGGCGGCGCGGCGGCTTCGCCGTTCTCGTCCAGGGTGGACGTCATGACGGGATGGCTTCCTTCTGGGTGAGCGCTGTGAGGAGGTCGGCGGTGAGGCCCTCAGCGGGGATGGCCATAGCGGCGCGACCGGCCTGCAGGACGACCACGCGGTCACACAGCTGCGCGAGTTCGTCGAAGTCGGAGGAGGCGATGAGGACGGCGCAGCCGCCGCCGGCGCTGTCACGGACCGCGCGGTAGATATCGGCGCGCGCGACGACGTCAACGCCCTGGGTGGGCTCGTCGAGCAGCAGCAGGGATGGCGTGCGGCGCAGCCAGCGCGCGAGCACGACCTTCTGCTGGTTGCCGCCGGACAGGGCCGCGAGCGGTGTCTCGACCGACGGCGTCCTGACTCGGAACGCGGCTGCCAGCGCCCGGGTGTCGCGCCGTTCACGGCCGACGCGCATCCAGCCGCGGTAGTACCGCCGCAGTACCGACAGCGACGCGTTCTCGCGGACCGTCATCCCGGTCAGCACCGCGTCGCCGAGGCGGTCCTGGGGTACCAGCGCCACGCCGCTCGCCATCATCGCCCGGGTCGAGTGGCCGGTGACGTCCCTGCCGGCGAGCTGGACCTGGCCGGCCACCGGCCGGCGAAGCCCGAACACTGTGCCCAGAGCGGTCGAGCGCCCGGAGCCGAGCAGGCCGGCGAGCCCGACGATCTCGCCCGCGTCGATGGACAGGTCGAGGCCGGTGAGGGGGCCGGCGACCAGGCCGCGGGTGACCAGCACGGGCTCGGTCGCCGCGACCGCGGGAGGCTCCGGCCGCCGGGATGGGGCCCGCGACTCGCGGCGCGGCTGGCCGGCCATGGCCTCGACTAGTTCCTGTTCGGTCGGGCGCGCCGCTGTCAGGCTCGCCACGAGGTGGCCGTCGCGGAAGACGGTGAAGTCGTCGGCGACCTCGAGTACCTCGCGCATGCGGTGGCTGACGAGGACGATCGTCTGCCCGGCCGCGGCGCGCCTGCGCAGCGCCGCCATCAGCGTGTGCGACTCCGCGTCGGGCAGGCTCGCGGTCGGCTCGTCGAGCAGCAACACACAGGTGTCGTCTTCCTGGTCCTGCAGCGCCCGCGCGATCGCGACCAGCGTCTTGGTCGCCGGCCGTAGTGCTCCGACGGGAGTGTTCGACGCCGCGGGGATCTCGAACCGGTCGAGCAGAGTCGTGACGCGGGCGCGCAGTGTGCGCCACCGGATCTGGCCCGCCAGGGTGGGGAACCCGGATCCGAGGGCGATGTTCTCGGCGACGGTCAGGCCGTCGAACAGGCCCAGATCCTGATGGACGAACCGGAGCCCGAGCTGGTGGGCGCGCCGCGCGGTCAGCTGCGTGGCCGGGACGTGCGCGCTACCGACGATGACCGTGCCGGCGTCGGCCGAGCAGACGCCGGCGAGGCACTTGAGCAGGGTCGACTTGCCGGAGCCGTTGCCGCCGAGCAGTGCGTGGACGGTGCCCTGGCGGACGCGCAGCGACGCGTCCGCCAGGGCGGTCGTGGCGCCGAACCGCTTGGAGACGGCCAGCGCCTCCAGGACGGTCGGCGCCTGCGGTGCGATCGCAGTCACCCGCGCGACCAGTCCTTCCGATAGGCGGACTGGTAGTCGATCGTCGGGGAGTAGGCGAACGACGCTCCCTGCGCGGGCAGGTTGTGGGTCGAGTCGATCACCTGGAGGCCGACGCCGGCCGGTAGGACCGGCTGGTGGGCGAGCACCCGGGCCAGGGCGTCGACGCCGGCCCAGCCGATCCAGGGGGCGCTGAAGCCGACGGTGGCGTCCTCGCCGTTGCCCTTGCGGATCAGGTCCAGGTTGCCCTGCTCACCGAAGTTGCCGATGACGGCGAGCTGGTCGGCGCGGCCGGAGGACTGCACGGCCTGCGACAGGCCCGCGAAGAACCAGCCGTCGAGCGGGACGTTCACCGCGTTCGCGGTCGGCGCCTTGAGCAGCGCGGTCGCGAACTTCTGCGGCAGCTGGCCGCCGGCGACGTCCGCGTTGCCAACCTGCAGGGTGTCGAGCACCTTGCAGCCCGCGCAGGTGGCGAGCTCGGCGGTGAAGCCGTCCTGGATCCATCCGCCCCAGATTGAGTCGGTGAATTCCAGGCTGAGGACCTGGGCCTTCCCGCTGGTCCGATCGATGATCCAGTCGGCCTGGAGGGCGCCCATCCGGCGCCACCACTGCTCGGCGGTGACGCCGGCGAGGTTCTGGACGACGGCGCTGTACAGCTTCGTCCCGCCGCTGATGTCGCAGTCGTTGCCGCCGGCGCCGATCGTCGGGATGCCCGCGGCCTTCGCCTCCCGGAGGGCGGCCTGGAAGCTGTCGCAGTCCTGGCCGATGACGATGATTCCGGTGGCCTTGGCGCTGATGCCCTGGCGGATGCAGGCGGACCAGCCCTGCGGGTTGAGCTGGCCGTCGCACAGCTGGGCGGTCCAGCCTGCGGCCTGCGCGGCGTCGACGACGGCCTGGGCCGGGGAGGCGCAGGTGGAGACCGACTGTCCGCAGGAGACCACCCAGGCGAGCGCGCCGGGCTTCGGGGGCACGGCGGCGGTCTGCGCGGTGCCGAGG
>NZ_CAUVXP010000055.1:31532-32833 GCF_963555955.1 Protofrankia sp. Cas3 | reverse complement strand
GCGAGGCCTCCGTTTCCTCCTGCTACCTACGCTGGCCGGTGCAGGGGCGTCCCGACCGCGGACACGGCCGTCACTGCAGCCCGGGACCGGCCACGTACCCTTGGTCCGAGCTAACTATGCCATGCATAATGCGGCCGCGCGAGTGGCGTCGGCCCCGCCGTCCGGGGCTTGCGGCGGGCTCACGGGCAGGGGTCGAGGTTGAGCGACTCCGCGTCACTCTTCGTCGCTCACCCGGCAGGCGAACCGGTGCACGGGGATGAAACTGTCGTCTGGAAAGCCGCTAGCCGGCCGGCGTCTTGCAGTACTTCGAGTTCCTGATCCGAAAATCGTCCGGAACGTGGGCAGGCTAGCGCCACCGGCGACGTGCGGCTGCAGCCCGGGGCGGGTCGCGTATCCGTGGCTCACCGCCTACTATGCTGTGCATAGTAGGCGGTGAGGGGTACCGACCGCGCTGTCGGTGGCCGAGGAAGTGCTGTCCGGCGTTTGTCGCGCGGTCGACGAGGACCCGCCGGCGGGCGCGTCGCGCGGTCGACGGGTCGGGTGAGGCGAGAATGCCGAGTAGGCAGGGTACGACGTCTGGGACGGCGCCCGGCGTCGAGAAGGGTCTGCCGGTGACGGAACCGCTCAGCCCGTCGGCGGAGCCGCTGGGCGAACGTCGGATCGTGGACGCTGCGCTGGCGGTGGCGCGCCGTGACGGCCTCGACCAGGTGACGATGCGGGGGCTGGCGCGGCACTTCGGCGTCACCACGATGGCGATTCACTACCACGTCCCCACTCGGGAAGCCCTGCTGAGTCTCGTCGTGGAGCGAGTGCTCGGCCAGGTCGAGGCGCCGCCGGACGGGCCGTGGGAGGACCGGCTGCGCGCGGTGCACCGGCGGCTGTCCGCCGCGGTGAGCGACTGCCCCGGCGTCGCCGACTACCTCGTCGACATCACCAGGACCCGCCACGGCACCCGGCTCGCCGACCTCGCCACCGGCATCCTGCTCGACGCGGGTTTCGACGAGAGGACCACGGTGCTGGCGCAGGCCACGACGCAGGCCTACTGGGTCGGATACCTCAAGCTGGCGGCCGGCTTCCAACGCCGTGGCGGTCCACCGGCCCGGCATCAGACGGCCGACGACCCCCAGATCTATCCGGCGCTCGACCGCGTGGCCCTGGCCCGCTCCGCGCTGGACGCCGAGACCTACCTGGAGTTCGCGCTCGACGTCATCATCGCCGGGTTCCGCGGCCGCAGGTCCGCACCGGGCCGCTAATAGTACTTCGTTAGGTTAAGTTGATGTTGACGGGTGGGGGTAAGACGG